>JANPJE010000397.1:0-17150 GCA_031425355.1 Spirosoma sp.
TACAACAACCGTACTGACAAAACCCTGCTTGCGGCCCTTCCCCAACGACTTGTTATTTTTGCCCACGGAGGCCGATGTGAAAGCTGGTTTTTACTTTTTTGAACGATTGCGATCCGTAAATAACGTCCCGGTTTTCTACGAGAAGCTCATTCTGCCCAACCGATACCTTCCCAACTTCACGCGCCAGCGACTGGAAAATCGCTCGCTTTTCGATCTGTTGCGAACAAAATACGGGTTGGTTGTCACGGGTGGCGAACAAAAGATTCAGTCCCTCGCTGCTGACGCCATAGTAGCAAAGCAACTCAGTATCAGCGAGAAAAGTCCGGTATTACGCCTGGAAAAACGCATCGACACAAACAAGAGTGATTTCAGCTTTTTCTCCCTGCTGTTCGCCTTGACCGATACGTATCTGTTGCAGGGTCGGTTCTAATTTTCTTCGTGGGCATTAATAAGCATTTCATTGGGTATCAGTATAAAAAAAGCTTTACCAGCCAGCCGAACGGGCAACTGATAAAGCCGGTAAACAGAACCAATACGCAGCGTGGTGAACTGTACTGACAAACTACAGAACACGCAGCCATCAGGCAAATCCACCCATGCCGTCAACGTTGGACCCTAACTTCAGGGTTAGCTTTTTTACACTGCCCAATCCCTTGATTTTTGGTGTCTGGTACGCTTTCTTTTTGGGGAACGATGCTCCTATATGGGAATCTAAGGTTGTTTTCATCCGACAAGAAAAATAATGCTGTGAGAAAGGTTGTGAACGCTTTGGAGTGCATTTAGTCGATCACGACGCGATATTGCCGCATCTGTGCCCGCTCCTCTACGGTCAATATATAAACTCCCGTTGAGAGTTTCTGGCTTGTTTTCAGGTGCAAAAGACTGTTTGTATTACCCGTTTTTTGCAGGGGCATAACCCGCCCATCGGCACTATACAGATTGACCAGAGCCGACTGCGGTTCGTCCAGATTTACCGTAAATTGTCCATCGCGCACGGGGTTTGGAAAAATACCGTAGGGTTCGGAACGTACCACGACAGAAATGGCTTTGAAGGTGGTATTGGTACCGTCGAGGTCCACCTGACGCAGTCGGTAGTAGCTGGTACCCAAGTAAGGGCTTAGGTCGGTATGTGAGTAGGTATATAGCTGATCACTTTGGCCCTCTTTGGCTTTAACTTGCGTAACCGTCTCGAACTGAATGAGATCCTTACTGCGTTCGAGCAGGAAATAGTTGTTGTTGCGCTCCGTGGCAGTGGTCCAGTCGAGTTGTACCGACCGATTATCAACGACGTTTCCCGTGAACGACACCAACCGAACTGGCAGCCCGGCCAGGCGTTCGAACGCCCCAATATCCACACCTGCGCCCTGCGGACGACTCACTCCCACAATATCCTGCCCCGAAAACTGGCCTCCTGTGCTGCTGCCCACGTTGAGAGCCGGACTATTGCCGTTAAGTTGAAAATTCCCGCTGGCCGCATCGACAAACTGCGGATTCTGGCCCACGATGTTCTGATTACCGCTGAAAAAAGGCGTCCCCGTGCCCTCAAACGTCAGGTTGTTGTTGTGCGTAATGGTCGAAGAATTGACCTCTGTCACCTTCTCGCCCGGACGCCCATAAAAAATGTTGTTATATACGCTGATGTTGGTTGATCCCTGCGCGATGAACTCACTTTCGATACCGATGCCCGGACCGCCATCGCTGACCCCGTTTTGATACGTCGTGTTGTTGAGGATGGTCACATTGTCGGAGTAATTGACATTGATGCCCCGGCCTCCATTGAGATAACACAAATTATTCTCGATCAGGAATTTACCCGTATAGCTACCCAGCGTATTTTTAGCCGCATTATTATTGTCGAGGATGATGCCGTTGCCATCGTAAAATTTGCAGTTTGTTCCTGTGCCGCCAATGTTCCAGGCAATCTTAAGGATGTTGCCAAAACTTCGGTTGTTACGCATGATAATGCGTGGCGTGGCCGTGTTGTTATCGAAGTTCCAGGCGTTGATAATGTTCAGTCCGCTGGTGCCGTAGACCGTGTACCAGGAGTTATTATAAACTGTATTATTTTCAAACGTTATGTAGTCGCATTGTCCACCGCCAATGCCGCCACCGGCGCAGTCATGAACGGTGTTGCTGGCAATAACGACATGGTGAGGCCGCAGATTACCGCCTGCGTTCCCGGTAATGGAGATACCATTGCCGTTGAAGCGGGCAATGGGCGTAGCTGCCGGATTGGGTCCCTCACAGGCACCGGGCTGCTGTTGGGCCTGAGCCAGGGTGATGGTAGCGTTGTTACCGATGACCTCAAACCCCTCAATTCGGATATAAGCCGCTGCGGGCAGCACATTGAAACCCTGCCAGTTGTTGTTGCCCAGTTGCAGAACGGGCTTGTCTGTTTTGTAGGGCTTGAAGACGATGGAGCGGGTAGGCAGACCTGTGCGCTGGATGCCGACAATATTGATGCTGGTGCCGGTGTAGGTGCCCGCCATCACAAACACCGTATCGCCCGGTGCTACCCGGTCGGCCGCTTTCTGGATGGTGTTGAGGGGCAGGGCTTCGGTTCCCGCTGTGTTCGTAGCCGATGCCGACGCATTGACGTACCAGTTTCGGGTGCTGACATAATTAACGGGATAGACATTGATGCCATTATAGCCCGTGCCCGACTGAATGGCCGTCACACTGGCCGAGTTGGTGACCACAGCCCGGATCTGGTAACTTCGCCCATTGGCCGGTACGGTCGGGGCAGTCCAGGTGATGGAATAGGGCGCGTCGGTATCCTCACCAATTTTGGTGTACGTTCCCGAAAAAGCCGCATCGAAAAAGAACTCGACTTTGGTAACGGTCGTGCCCGCCGGAGTGGTAGCATTAGCCTGGATATTGATCTCCGTTCCCGCAAGGTAGGACGAGTTGAACTGGGGGAAACTCATGCTCGCCGTGGGTGTCTGCGCCTGCAACAGGGTGAACGCTGACGAGCTTAAGAAAAACAGCATAAACACCAGCCAAGTCCGGCTGAAACCGGATGGTAACGAGTGACAAGCCAGCCTGGATAATGTTGAAGAAAGCGCACTAAACCAGCGAAAAGGAGATGTTGGCATAACTGATTGTTTTTGTGACAGGAAAAGACGGAGAAAATTTATTTTGGTGAATCAAGTATGAATAATGGCGACTGGGAGTTACAGCCGTGTGATTCCGAACAGGTATGGCACAACCGATTCGGCGTAACGGAAAAACCGGTTACGTTGGGTTATTTTAGCTAATTAAATTGTGTTAGGCCCCCGTCAGAAAGTGTTGTGCGGGTGGCTCCTTGATTTGCATGCTCAGGTAGAGAGAATAAGCTGAATGCCCTGTAGCGTTCTTGCTGTCAAACAGGTGGCGTTATCATATTTCCTGCTTTTCTCATAATTATTTTTCAATGGTCATATAGCAGGGCCAGCTTAGCCGTCTTACCTTAGTCGTCGTCACCTGAGCAGAAGAATACGTATGAATGTTCCCTTCCTCCCGAAAACGCTTTTGCTCTGTACGGCCCTGCTGACTGTAGCCATCAAATGCGTTGCCCAAATCCCAACCCGACCCAATATCGTGCTGATTGTGGCCGATGATCTGGGTTACGGCGATGTTGGTTTCAACGGTCAGAAACTCATAAAAACGCCCAACATTGACCGGCTGGCAGCCGACGGACTTCGCTTCAATCAGTTTTATGCCGGTACGACCGTGTGTGCGCCCTCCCGCTCGGCCCTGATGACGGGTCAGCACACGGGCCATACGTTTATTCGCGGCAACAAAGGCATGATCCCGGAAGGTCAACAGCCCATCGCCGACTCCGTAACGACGCTGGCGGAGATGCTTAAAAAAACGGGCTACACCACAGCAGCTTTTGGCAAGTGGGGCCTCGGCCCGGTCGGCTCGGAAGGCGATCCCAACCGGCAGGGATTCGATCATTTTTACGGCTACAACTGCCAGAGTCTGGCGCATCGGTATTATCCGGAACACCTCTGGAAAAACGATCAGAAAGTTGTCCTGACCGAAAACGCCAGCCTGACCCGCAACCAGACTTATGCACCCGATGTGATTCAGAAACAGGCACTTGACTTTATCAATACGCGGAATAGCCGACAGCCTTTTTTCCTGTTCCTCCCTTACATTTTACCCCACGCCGAGCTGCTGGTTCCCGACGACAGTCTGTTTCGTCAGTATAAAGGCAAATTTCCGGAGAAGCCCTTTACCGGGAAAGATTACGGCAGCAACGCAACGGGCGATGGTTATACCTCACAGCCTTATCCCCACGCCACTTTTGCCGCGATGGTTGCCCGGTTGGATCGGTACGTTGGACAGGTGCTGGATCAACTCAGGGCGAAGGGCCTGGACAAAAACACGCTGGTTATTTTTTCGAGTGACAACGGACCGCATATCGAAGGCGGGGCTGACCCCACTTTTTTCAACAGCGGTGGCGGGCTTCGCGGGGTCAAGCGCGACCTCTATGAAGGCGGCATCCGGGTGCCGTTCGTTGCCCGCTGGACGGGCGTAATCAAGCCCAATACCCAAAGTAATTACATCGGCGCCTTCTGGGATTTGCTCCCTACGTTCGCCAAACTGGCTGGCACAAAGTCCGTTACTAAGGGCGATGGCCTTTCGATTGTGCCGTCTTTAACGGGGAAAGGTTCGCAAAAAACGCACGATTACCTGTACTGGGAATTTCACGAAGGCGGAGGTAAACAGGCCGTGCGGCAGGGAAACTGGAAAGCGGTCCGGCTTAATGTCAATGCCCCGGGAAATACAAAAATGGAACTCTACGACCTATCGAACGACTTAGCTGAAAAGCAGGATTTATCGACTCGATACCCCGCCAAAATCAGGGAACTGAGCGCGTTGATGGATCGGTCGCACGTACCGTCGGCTTTATTTCCGTTTGGTGGTCAATAAATGACGTACCGTTTATTACCATCGAACCGACTGAAACCGCCAGCCGGGTTGCACTTTCTGCATTTCGATTTCATCGTCCCGTTTCGTCAGGCCACAGGCCAGATAATTCTGGTGTAATCGGGCCAACGCGTCCCGGTCTAATTCGACGCCTAAACCCGGCTCCTGCGGAACAGCCACGGCTCCGTCTTCAAAAGCAAATCGTCCGGCGGTAATGACTTCGTCAGATTGCCAGGGATAATGGGTGTCTAAGGCATAGGGCAGTTGCGGAAGGGCCGCGCCGAGATGGACCATGGCGGCCAGCGAAATACCCAAATGGCTGTTGGAGTGCATGGACAGCCCTCGCCCGAAGGTCTCGCAAATACCGGCGAGCGTAATGGATGCCCGCAGACCGCCCCAGAAATGATGGTCACTCAGGATAATATCCTCCGAGCCAAGTCGGATGCTGTTCGGAATGTCCTCGAACGAGGTCGTACACATGTTGGTAGCCAACGGGGTTTTTATGGCTTTTCTGACCGTTGCCATGTTGTCCTGCCCCCGAACCGGATCTTCTAAATACTCCAGTATCGGCTCCATTTCCCGGCCATATTTAATGGCCGTTTCCACGGTCCAGAGCGCGTTCGGGTCGATACGTAGCGGCACGTCGGAGCCGAATGTCTCACGCAACGCGATCATGGCATCAACCTCCTGCCGGGGGTCAAACACGCCCCCTTTGAGCTTGATGGACTGAAAACCGAACTCCGCGCACATGGCTTTGGCCTGAGCTACAATGCCCGCCGGGTCTAAGGCCGGGGCCTGTCGGGCAGCCGTCCAACTCTGCGCATCCGGGTCCGTACCGAACGCCAGTTTACCGCCGGCCCCTTCGTATTTATAAAATAAATAGGCCGAGAACGGAACCCGGTCCCGCCGTTTGCCGCCCAGCAAATCGACGATTGGACGTCCCGTTACCTTGCCGATAATGTCCATACAGGCCACTTCGATAGCGCTAAAAATATGCACGAGCTTCCGCTGATCCCAGGGCGTTTCACCGCGTTGGGCGGCTGTATCGGTCCCGAAACGGTTAATGAGCACCTGCCGGATCTCATTAAGTTGAAAAACGTCTTTGCCGATCAGTAACGCTCTGGAATCGTGCAGGGCGTCATCAATACCGGTGGTCCCCGGAATTTCGCTGATGCCCGAAATGCCATCATCCGTAACCAATTCAACGATAGTACGTAACGCGTAGGGCGCGTGCAACCCAGCCGCGTTCAGCAGGGGCGGATCAACAATGGCAATAGGCGTAATATGGATTTCCTTGATTCGGGGGCCGGTTTTGTATGGCATGATTCAGTGGGCAGTTTGAGGTATTCGGTTTGTCGTTTACACTAACGGAAACAGTTGAGCCGCGATCATGATGACGACTAAGCCCGTCAAACCCATCACGACCAGCAGGGGCGAAATGGTTTTCAGGGCTTCCTGTTCCGTTAAATTGCTTAGTTTACAGACGATCCAGAAACCGGCGTCATTCATCCACGGAACCAGTTTAGAGCCGCAGCCAATGGCTAAACCCAAATACAATGGGTGAAATTCGAGTTGGGCGTTGGTCGCCATGCCCGACAAAATTCCCGATGCCGTAATTAACGCCACCGTAGCCGAACCCTGGGCCGTTCGGACAACAGCCGCGATCAGAAAGGCCAGCGGAATCAACGCCATCTGGTAGCCTTTGGTCAGGTCGGCAATGCGGCTGCTTATGCCCGATTGCTGGAGCATACCGCCAAACGCCCCACCCGCTGCCGTAATCAGAATAATGCTCCCTGCGCTCATCAAGGCCGCCTGCACAAAGGGTGTTAATCCTTCTTTGCTGCCTTTTTTCTGGCTGACCAGAATCAGCAGGGCCGCAATGCCGCCGGTAACAACGGCAATATTTTTCTCCCCAAAAAAATGCACTACGTCGATTATGAGTGTCAAAAAGGCTGATTGCGTGGCAGACGTGCCCGGAGTAGCCATCGCGCCGAAGGCTGTATCGGCGCAGATAAAGATCAATGGAATCAGAATGGGGAGCAGCGACACGCCCAACGGCGGCAGGTTCGCATCGTCTTTGGCCGCAATTAATTTGATATCTTCCAGCCGCGCATCCAGCGAATCCCGCAGCGGAATTGGCCATTTCCGGTTGGCCCACAGCGCGAAGAAATACCCGGACGTAATGGTAAACAGCCCGACAATCGTACCGCCAATCATCATCATGCCGATGGGAATTTTCATTTCACCGATCAGAAACAGTGGTCCCGGTGCGGGCGGCACCAAGGAGTTTGCCATAGCGGCCCCGGCCATAATACAGAGCACGAGCAGGAGGTAATTTTTGCCGATTCGCAGGGTCATCGCTTTGGCTAACGGCATCATCAGAAAAATCACCGTATCGAAAAAAACGGGTATGCCGATAAAAAAACTGCTGACCAGGAACGCAATCGGAGCTTTTTCGATGCCAGTCAGCCGCAGCATGGACCGGATAATTCGTTCGGCGGCTCCGCTTTCGAGCATGCATTTTCCGATGATAGCAGCCATCGCAATCAGGATACCGATCTTACCGCATGTGTTGCCAAATTCCGTAGCAATCCGTTCGCCAATGCCTTTTTTGGCGAGGGCCAGCGCGGCAGCCGGGGCGGTTCCTTTCGCAAGGGCGTATTGCTCAATGGCCGCAGCGGGCGTCATCAGAGCCACCACAAACGCCCCCAGCAACAGGGCCAGAAACGGGTGCAGTTTCAACCCGATAATGCCCCCCACCACGATCAGTATACCTACTGCCAGGATAAAAAGCGGATCAGACATTTAAACGGGAAGGTTAGGTAGTTTGTGGTTAGATATTTGTATTCGTGGAGATGGCACCGGCCACCCGGCCCGACTCCACGGCACCAATTTCAAACTATTTATACGCAGCCCGAAAACCATCGAGCTTTTTTGCCAGATTCCGCGCACCATCGGCCACGAACGTAGCGTCAGCACCGCAGGCAATCAGCCGGATGCCGAGGTCGTGGTAGCGTTGGTAATCGTCGGGATTGAAAACCAGGATACCGGTCGATTTACCCGCTTTTTGAGCCGCATTGACCGTTTCGCGCAGGGCTTCTTTGAACCGGGGGTGATCGAACTGTCCGAAAATACCCAACTCCATCGACAGGTCAGCCGGGCCGATGAACAGCACATCGACACCCTCAATGGCGGCTACCGTATCCAAATGATTCAGCACCTCGACCGTCTCGATTTGCAGGACGCCCAGAATGGTTTCTTTAGCCTGCTGGTAATACTGGTCAAAATTCTGGGCGAAACCCGTAGCCCGCACCATTTTGGCAACGCCCCGGTTTCCGTGGGGCGGGTAATGCAGCCCGTTAACGACCTTCTGAGCTTCAGCCGGATTGTTAATCTTAGGGCACATGATCCCCTCCGCACCCATATCGAGCACCCGATGAATCCGTTGACCTTCTGCACTTTCGACCCGTACAACGGCCCCGGCAGCGGTATGTTCAAGGGCCTGTAGCTGAACCAGTACGTCCTTCTCCGTACCCGCCCCGTGTTCAAGGTCGATCAGTACCCAGTCGAACCCGGCTTGTCCAACAATTTCGGCGGTTAATGAACTGCCCAGATTCAGCCAGCAGCCGTTGAGAGTTTCGCCCTGTTTGAGTCGTTGCTTCAGATTTTTCATGCACAATAAAGGTGGGAACGTAGCGGCTTTACTTCTTATCCCATCAAATCCGGGTGTCTCCTAAATTAGAACCCTGACGGCTAATGACCTGTTGCACATGATTTTATTGCCATTCAGTTCGGCATCGGTTAACCGACGTATAAACGGCTCCGTGCACACTGGCAACATCCCCGGCTCTGTTTACTCCGGCGCAACGGCTCCTTCAAAACCGAGGATCATCGGCTGTTTTAAGTCACCTGTGTTATGAAGACCAGCAGGTTCAAGCTTGATATTGCGGCATTTGATGTACAGAAACGCATTGACCATTGTTACAGTAACAGTGCCCCCGTTGTCGGTGCTAACCCACTCCCACAGTTTTTCGTTGGATACGTCTGCAAACGACAGATGCACTTTTTTCTGGACAGGATTGGCTTTGCTGCTCACCTGGTACACACCGGGACCGGGCTGGTCGGACCCGAAATCCATGTACAGCACCCGAAGTTTATTTGGCTCTACGGCATCAAAGGCATGATTGATAAGCTGAAAGCTGCCTTTGTAGGCGTACGTAGTTTTTGCCGAATTGCTCACGTCTGCCCGTACTTCGCCGAAATTATACCATCCATTGGGTCCGGCATACAGTTTACTTTTCGGATTGGTAAACCGATCATCGCGGGCTGGCGGCACATTTCCCCACGTATCGACTTTGTTTGCAACGGGCTGCTGAGCGTACCCGATGCCTGCTACCAGGAAGCAAACGGCAAGAGAAAGTGAGGCTTTCAGAGTCATGTGTGTATTCTTAAAAAAGTTGCGGTATGGGGCAAGTGTCCAGTCTGATGGCCTCAAAAAGGAAGGCATAGCCCTGAACACGTAAAACTATTCATTATGCCTGCTTATTGATAGCTGAATCATTGAAATAATGAAAAAAACAGCCTGAAATCATTTGACGGGCAGACTTACACTTTCGGCCAGTGTGTTTCAATGCCCTGCGCGCGCACCATTGCCTGGAACGCATCGAGCAGGGGCTGCTTTTCCCGAACCGCACGCGGAATTACTTTTTTGTCGAGCGCGAAAGCCACCAGCATCCCCACCGATTCGCCAATGCTCCACTCAACGGGATGCAGGCGGTAACAGCCGTTGGTGATGTGCGTTGTGCCGATATTTTTGTTGGCAGGCAGCAGATTCTCAACGCGCTTCGGCAGCAGGGCACCCAGCGGTATCTGAAACGGCATCGACCCGAAATCAATGTAGTTGTTACCGCCCGTACTCGGGTGCAAATCAATGTGATAATAGCCGACCCCTACACTGTCGGGAAAATCAGCGGACGTATTGCCCATTTTTTTGCCCGTAATCAGGGCGCGATTTTCAATGCCTACGTGCTCTTCGAGGATGGTAAAAACCGATTTAATGCGCCGGGATTCGCGGATGTAGGGATATTTTGCCAGCCCATCTTCCGTGCCCATAACATCGGTGCGAAGGCGCAGTCCGGCCCAACCCTGTCCGCCGTCGGGGCGCGGGGCTTCGGTTTGCAGCCAGTACAGAAGCGACAAACTCAACTGTTTGGCCCGCTCAACATGTTTCCTGAAGTCCTTTTCACTGGCACCGATCAGATTCCCCGACGAATAATCGTTCTGCGGCCAGTTCACGTTTGACATATCGCCCGGATACGTACCGGGTTTGAAATTGGCTTTACTGATGATACGCCGGTAATTCCAAAGATTAAGTTTATCGCCTGTAGCGATGCCTTCGGGATGAAAACCCAACTCTTTAGGCTCCAGCGTTTTCGGATTCGAGTAGGTTAGACTCAGCAACTTACCCGACCAGGCGGGACTGACGCCGGGCACAAAACCTCGCCAGAAAGCGTAGTCGGTCGGCTTATCGATGACGTGGTTAGCTCCGGCAACGTAGTCCATCGCAAAACACATCGTAAACGCCTGGCAGTTGTTCGGGTCGGCTTTATCGGGCGCGTGCAGTTCGCGGGTTTCCCGGCGCGATTCGGCACCGGTCACAAACTCAGTGTTGGTCAGCGGAAGGAGGTCGCCCAGTTCGGTGGCGTCCACAAAGTAGGGGGCCGATAACGTAACCGCATTCCCTGTGCGCTGATTAACCGCTTTCAGGGCGCGAACGGTATCGCCATTGACATCGGCACCCGTAATTTTATGCTCCAGCAGCAGGGTCAGTTGGCCCGAACTGATATATGGGGCCATCATCTGCTCCAAAACAGCCAGGGCCGCGCGGGGTTCGTGGCAAAGTCTGGACACCATGCCATCACCCGGATTCAGTTGCGAATTGCCTTTGGCGGCTTCCGTCAGCGGATAATTTCGGACGTAGTACGTGCGAATGGCCGTTCTCAACTCCCGGTACAGGCGGGTAGCGCCGTGGGTTTCAATCCATTGATGTTCATCCGGCGGTACGCCCTGCTGCGTCAATTGACCACCGATCCAGTCGGTTTCTTCGGTCATGATGACTGTCCGTTTATTTCGCAGCGCGGCTAAAGCGGCTGCACAACCGCCCAAGCCGCCACCGGCAATAACCACATCGGCTCTGCGCTCGGACTGACCGATTTGAGAAAATGAATGTTCAGCCTGAGCCGGAAAGGTAATTGAAGGGGCCGCTAAAGCCGCGCCACTGCTCACTGATAAACGCTCAATAAAATTGCGTCGATTCATACGTACAGGTAGATGGGGTCAGGAATGGTCAAAAGTAGTCAGGAATTGTCCGTATGCTGACTATTTTGGCTGTTCATTCAGCGTTAACCGTTGCTTATCACGTAGTAAAACGTTGCTTAACGTTTGATACGGTAGCTGCTGCGGAGTAACGTTATTATTGATGGAGAGGACAGCCGCTGTGGCTGCCGACTGACCCAAAATCATGAACACCGGCTCCATCCGGATAGAGCCATACGCAATGTGTGAGCTGGACAAACAGACCGGAACAAGCAGGTTAGTACACTCATTTTCCTTCGGCAAAATAGACCCGTACGCAATCGAGTAGGGTTTGTCGGGGTGGACGCCAATGTCGCCTTCGTTCTGCACAAACCCGTCTGATTTCACGTACCGCTGGGCATTATGGGCATCCAGCGCGTACGATCCCATGCCTATCGGCTGCGGAACGGCGGTTTTGCCCAACGCATCGGCTTCTTTCATCACAAATACGCCGAGCATCCGCCGGGCCTCGCGAATGTAGAGTTGATGCGGCCAGTTACCATTGTCTTTAAACTCATCTTTAGCTAACCCCCACTGCTGCATGGATTTCTGCACATCAGCCGGAACGCGCGGGTCGTTTGCCAGAAAATAAAGCAATCCTTTCTGATAAACTTCGTGCTCCTTCGTGAGTTGCTTCCGGCGTTCGTACGTTGCTTCGGGATAATCGTAATTTTTGCCGATGTAGTCCGTGCTGAATGGGCCGTGGTTGTTGGTGTCGGTTTTGCGGTTCGGAATCGGGTCAAATTTGTCGAACGTTTCGCGCCAGCCCATTGCAAATACCCGCGCCAGCAGTTCGTAGCGAGCAGGGTCGTAGCCGTCGGGCTTGGCAAACGGCACCCGGTTGTCGGGGTGATTGCTCAGACACATTCGGAAGCAGTAAGCCTGTATTTTAGCGTCGCCCGTTCCGTTATCGCCGGGTTTGTCGGTCGATATTTCGGGGAGCAGACCACTGGCCGGATCGCCCGGTATTTTGTAGGGACTAACGCGGGCTTTGAAGTGATGACCGTGCTGAAAAACGCCCGTCTGCACCCCGTTCCAGGTTTCGCCATATACGCTGTTGGCTTCGCGCCCAACATGATACCGCACACCCGCAGCGGCCATAAGATCACCCTCATACGTAGCGTCGATGAACATTTTACCCTGATAAACCGTGCCGCTCATCGTCCGAAATGAACGGATATTACCAGCCTGTTTCAGCAATCCTTCCGTGGACCGATCCAGCCATTCGTTGCGGTAAATGGTCAGTTTGTACTCTTTGGCGAAATTTTCAAATACCTCTTCGGCGGCATGAGGTTCAAAAATCCACATCGTTCGGCTGGTGCCGTCGATGGCGGGTGTCCCCTGCCCTTTGTTGCCGTACTCTTCGGGTTTCTGCCAGTTCCAGGATTCTTTTTTCTGGTAATGCTGGTAGAGTTGCTGGTAAAACTCACGGGCAAGTCCGCCAATAACTTCTTTATTTCCGGTATCGGTGAAACCCAGCCCACCCGACGACAAGCCGCCAAGATGCGTGTCTGGCGAGACGATAATGACGGATTTACCCATTTTTTTGACTTGTACTGCCGCCATCACAGCCGCCGACGTACCGCCATAAACGATCACGTCGGCGGTGCGGGTCCGGGCAGGCTGAGCAGTTGCTATTCTGCCAGCGATGAGCAGGAAAACCAAACCACGTAAAATACGGCCTGAAAAACAGGTCTGAAAGAACACAAAATAGGTAGGGCGTTTCATGCAGTGAACGGAGCAAATGCGTTATCTACTTCCGAAATGGAAGGGCTGAACCAATTAAGAAAGGAGTTGTATAGGTCCGTTTACCGTAAACGACCAAAAAATGGCAGATGCTGTCAGGCCATTGTCAGATAGACGTAAAGATGGTCGTTGAATCACCCTGATCTATAGCGGAGCAGAACCTGCGCGGCAAATGCTGATCTTACTAAATCCGTTACGTCTACATGGGGCAAAAAACAACATGCCGACCGGAAAATCCAGTCGGCACGTTTGCTGCAAGCATCAGACGATGCTCAAAAATCCAGTACCCGCGATTACTTGGTCGAGTACGTTACGTCGTTTCCGTCCAAACCCGTGCGGTCCGTACGAATCGTCTGGTCATTTGAGCCAAGTTGTTCGACATCCACCTCGGTACTGCGTACCGTATCCCGGACTACCTCTTCGCGCTCGGTTACTTCCTTACCTACCGAAATTTCTTCGACCACATTGGCCGTTTTCGATACGACGGCAACCTCGGCGTGCTCGGTCATACTAATTTCACCTTCCTGAAAAGCATTCAGATCAGCGGCCGTTGCAGGACGGCTAACTGGAGTCCGCACAACCCGAACCCGCTCCTCGCGCAAACGGACGCTTTCTTCGACCGGCTTGTCGATAATGCGGCTGCGAAGCCGAACACCACCTGTTTCCACTGTCCGCTTACCAACCTCCAGATTCTCTTCGATTACCTTGATGGTTTGGTCGCCGTCAGTCATACGGGAATCGGTATCCACAAAGCCGGTTCCCATCGACGCGCCGGGCGTGGTTGTCTGGCTATTGTAGCCGGCAGCCCGTTCGTTTACATCGACGGCTCCATTTTCGTCCAGAATATCAGCGGCACGTTCGGCCTCATCTTCCGTCTGGGCGTGGACCGTTACTACTGAACCGTCATTGGCAACGCGTTCGTAGTTGTTCCGGTCGTCGTCATCGCCGAAGAGCGAACCAAAGAAGCCTCCAACGCTGCTACCCACGTCTTTGGTATCATCCACAAACTCCTCGGTACGTGTGCCGCTGGTATTTTTGTGCCGATCAGGAACCAGTTCGCCACCGGTCGTATCGGTCGTGTCACCGGTGTACGTGCTGGTTTGGGCAGACAGATCAATGTTGCTCCGTGAGAAGCCATTACTCACCAATTGGTCGACGGCTTGCTGAGCGTCGGTGGCATCATCAAAAACGCCAATTACTGTAAGTGCCATGTTTTAAGTCAGTCTTTAAGGTTGAGAATTAATTGTTAATTGATTTATAACGAAGGCCTGCTCATCAGGCCGGACGTCCAGATTCATTAGTCACCCGCTCATCAACTCTATTTTTTCGGATGATGAGTAACTAATTGATGCGTTGCACGCGCACCGTTCACCTTACCGAACTTCCCGAACGGGACGGTCATACTGGTTGTAATCATCTTTGGAATCAGTGCCCATTTTAGCCCCGTAACCCGAAGCAACTACACCAATGAGCAAACCAATGAAGCCAAAAATAGCGGCTTTCGAAGCAGCCGACGCGGCATCATCAGCGGCATGACGGGCCTGAATTTCGGCTTCTTTCTTCGTTTGCTCGAACTTCACAGCCGCCTGCTGATACGTCTGTATCCAACCATCGACGGTTTTCTCCGCTTCGGCCCGGCTCTTGCCTGTGCGCTTCATCACTACGTTAACGGCATCTTCGCGATCAACCTGCTGAACCGTACTTTGGCCCTGCTTAAACAACCGACTGAACAATCCGCTGGCCATATCGTCGGCAGCCTGTGGGTTTGATGCAGCGCGCTCGGCGGTGTTGCCCGCCTGGTCGACAGCCCGGTCTGCTTTGCGTTCCAGCGTTGCCGGATTCAGTGCCGGATCACCCGTTTGACGAAGCAGCTTATTGGCTTCTGCCTTCAAATCGCTCAGGTCAAGATTCTCCGTATTGATGCCATTGGCTTTAAGCTGGTCCTGCACCATATTCCCTAATCCCGGACCGGCAGAAGCAACGGCTGATCCAGCAGTTTTAACAAGGCCACCCACTAAACGACCCGCCCCACCAATGATGCTACCGATGGTTGTTGTCAGGAAGTATATTGTCAGCAAAGTCACTAAACACCAGGTCAATACGCCGTGAATAACCCCATCGAACAGTCGGGGCGCACTGGCTAACCGACCCGCAACCCATCCGCCCAAAAACAGCGATAACAGACTACTGATGATGTACCAGATGGCACTGCCGATGCCCAGTCCTTCAGCAGGATTGCGCTCCTGAACGGGGTCAATAGTACCCAGACCGATGCCCAGACCCAGCAGGGTAAGCAGCATCTGCGTGACAATGGCGACCAATACCCCGGCGAAGACGGCGCTCCAGGAAATTCGTTTCATAAAATCCATCCGGGCTGGCCGGTTTTCATACGTAGTTGAGCGTTCCATTTTATTGTTTTGATTTATGAGTTGAGTAAAAAGGGATAGCCACGCCATCCTGAACATTGATTTATAACTTCGTTACCACTACGTCGATTCGGCGGTTTTTCTCGCGGCCCTCTTCGGTTTGATTGGAAGCAACCGGCTTGGATTCCCCCCGTTCGCGGGTTGTAATCCGGCTGGCCTCAATACCCGCTTTCACTAATGCTGCCTGAACGGCGTCGGCCCGGTCGGCAGAGAGTGGGTCGTTGATATCGTCGGAACCGGTGTTGTCGGTGTGGCCTTCGACGCGGATGTTCATGGCCGGATAGGCCTGCATTATCTGAATCAGGTCGTCAACGTTCGGACGGGCTTTGGCCGTGATCCGGGCTGAATTGGTTTCAAACGTCAGGTTATCGAAGGTGAAGACTTTGGGAGCCTTACCACCCTTGTTAGCCAGAAATTGGGCCAGGCTGTAGTTGAAAGATTTTTCGACTACGTTCAGTTTACGGCCCCCGGGCAAATCCACGCCGACCCGCACCTCCGGCCCATTGGATCCGGCACCTATTGCTCCCTCATTTCCATCCAGGTCGCTGGCAACACTGTCCGTCGAAACGACCGCCGATTCGCTGCTGTTCTCGATGGTAGTCGTTTCCGCTTCATCCCGGTTACACATGCGGGTTAGCAGCAGAAAAAGCAGCAGTAATCCTAAGCCGATGAGCAACCAGCGAAGCCACGGAAAAGCAGCCGCTTTGTTGTCGTCATTGTCATTGCGAACAGGCGTAACAGTTTCAGGCCTTACCGTTGTGGTCGTCGTGGTGACAGGACGATTAGTGTCCGTATTGATAAACCAGCCGAGCAGTCCGGCAAGGGCAGCGGGAATGGCTCCACGAACGGTGTCTCCCTCGCTCCGGAGCAAGGTGGTCAACTGCGGTTCAGCGAGGTTTCGAGTCGATACCTGCTTGTGCAGAAAACCCATCAGCACCGACATCACCAATCCGGTCAGCGTAGTAGCCGAGCCTAAACTAACCCCACTGTATTGGGTGGTTGATCCAGCCAGTTCATGAACCCGTTCGTTGTTGTAAAGCTGCTTCAGGAGCGCGTTGCCCGACTCAGCCGCTTTCTGACGATGAGTGCTTGTTTCGACCAACTGCTCCATCGACGGGTCCGTATCGAAAGGCGTGCTTTTGAGCAGACGATACAGCGTAGCGGCTCCTTCATCGGTTGACGCCTGATTGATGACTCCACCCGTCACTGCTGGCAGCAGTCCATCGAGAGCCTTTTTGACGTGAGCAGCGTCATCGCCGAGGGTACGGGCCAGATCGCCGACAGCCGACGAGGTGAAAACAGACCGTAAGTGGTCCAGTAACGTACTATTCATACTATTGAGATTAAGTGAGTATTTTGGTAACCATTGCTAAGCACCGGGACAAAGCAAAACTATGCCAATTGAGGAAAATCCAGTAAATAGATAGACAGAGTGCAGAAAAAGCATTTTCACCTACATGAATCGCAGATACCACGCTGGTTTTGTTGGGGCTTTTTTTACTCACAAGCGGGGATTTACTGACAGATCACCTACGGGAAGTACCTATTGCAAGTCGGCAAATCGCTGCCAGACAGGACAGCTTTTTGTAGTGATCTTATCGAACGGACGAACAAGTCAGTGTTATAGCGGTTCAGAACGCTGAAACACTTTCCTTCCCTGACAGTCAGACTATTGACTGAAGAAATGCAGGTATCACGAATAAATCG
>JANPJE010000398.1:0-17068 GCA_031425355.1 Spirosoma sp.
TGGCCGTTAGTGGCTTAGTGAGCCTGCCCGCCTGGGCTTCCGGCTGGACCCCCCACTCGCTTGGGCAGGTAGCTACCTTGTCGGGCAACGAAGAAGTCCTGCTGGGCGAAATTGTGGAGACCATTATTCCGGAAACCGCAACGCCAGGGGCAAAATCACTCAATGTGCATAAGTTCGCTATGCGCATGATCCACGATTGTTACGATGCATCGGCCCAGACCATCCTACAAGAGGGACTTGTATTGACCGAACAAACCGCTCAGCAAACCTATACGAAGTCGTATATAGACTGCGATGCTATCCAGCGCAGGGACGTGCTGACCCGAATGAGCGCATCAACTGATCCGGCGGCCAAACCCTTTGTCGATATGATTAAAAATCTCACCATTCAGGGCTACATGAACTCCGAATACGTACTGGTCAATGTCCGGAATTACAACATGGCCCCCGGCTTTTATCATGGCTGTGTACCCGTGAAAGTGTAAGTTATTCGGTGATTCTCCAATACCCTTTTTCATTTCATAGTAATGGCTTATTTAAACATAGATTCAGTCAAAGACCGCACGTTCGATGCTATTGTCGTTGGCTCGGGAATTAGCGGAGGATGGGCAGCTAAAGAGTTGACCGGCAAAGGATTACGTACCCTCGTGCTGGAACGGGGCCGCGATGTAAAACACATTGTCGATTACCCCACCACGATGATGAACCCCTGGGAGTTTGACCACCTTGGACAGATACCGAAAGCCCTGAAAGATGCCAACCCAATTGCGAGCCGCTGCTACGCGTTTAATGAAGATGCGGCCCACTTTTTTGTGAAAGACGCCGAACATCCCTACGTACAGGAAAAACCGTTCGACTGGATACGGGGTTATCAGGTGGGCGGAAAATCGTTGATGTGGGCACGCGGAACCCAGCGTTGGTCGGAATATGATTTTGACGGCCCCGCCCGCGATGGATTTGCCGTGGACTGGCCTATTCGATACGCCGATATCGCCCCCTGGTATAGCTATGTCGAGAAATTTGCGGGCATATCGGGCAACAAAGACGGCATTCCGCAACTGCCTGATGGGGAGTTTTTGCCTCCGCACGAGCAATCCTGCATCGAAAAGCATTTTACGGAACAAGTGGGGAAGCATTACAACAACACGCGGCCCGTTATCATCGGTCGGTGCGCTCACCTTACCAAGCCACAACCCATTCATTATCAGCAGGGCAGGGCGCAGTGTCAGAACCGCTCCCTTTGCCAACGCGGGTGCCCATACGGCGGGTATTTCAGCAGCAATGCCTCGACCTTACCCTGGGCGGCCAAAACGGGAAAGATGACCCTTCGGCCCGATTCGGTCGTGCATTCGATCATTTATGATGAGAAGAAAGGCGGGCGGGCTACAGGCGTGCGGGTCATTGATGCCCATACGAAACAGATGACGGAGTATTACGCCCGCATCATTTTTCTGAATGCGGCCTGCCTGAACACAAACCTGATTTTGCTGAACTCAACATCGAAACGGTTTCCGAACGGGCTGGGCAACGACAACGGTTTGCTGGGCAAGTATGTCGCGTTTCACAACTTCCGCACCACCATTTCGGCTGAGCACGAAGGCTTCAAAGAAAGTATGACCGAGGGCATTCGCCCAAATGGGAGCTACATTCCCCGGTTTCGTAATTTTTTCAAGCAGGAAACCGACTTCTTGCGCGGGTATGCAGCCGGTTTTGGCTCTTCCCGAATGACCGACAACGACCGCTCGGGCATGGGCGAAGAACTGAAAGCCAGCCTGCTGGCCCAGAAATACGGCAACTGGCGCGTTAGCTCACACATGATGGGTGAGACCATTCCCAAAGAGTCCAACTACGTAGCGCTTGACCCCGCCCTGACCGATGCCTGGGGTATTCCGCAGTTGAAAATTTCGGTGGCTTATGACGATAACGACGAGAAAATGATTGTCGATTTTCACGAGCAAATGTCCGAAATGCTGACCCTGGCCGGGTTTATAAATATTCAGACGCACGACAAACCCGAGAAAGCACCGGGTTTGGATATTCACGAAATGGGTGGTGTTCGGATGGGCAAAGACCCAAAAACGTCGATGCTCAACAAATGGAATCAACTCCACACCTGCAAAAACGTATTCGTGACAGATGGCGCGTGTATGACCTCCACCTCCACCCAAAACCCGTCGCTGACCTTTATGGCTATAACGGCCAGAGCGGCTGACCATGCCGTGAAAGAAATAAAAAAGGGTATGCTCTGACAGTCCTGCTCAGCCCCGGATAAATTTGGGCTGGGCGGGATTCCCTTTGCCAAAAACGGGTCTCAGCGTCAATGATAAAACCGTTCATACACCCGCTCTTTTATCATTTGGCTAAACGTATCAAAATCCTGTTGTTGAGCAATGGCTGGCATCGACATCAGCTTCATGGGTATGGCCGGGTTGCCGCGCTGATACGGCGGCTGGGCATAGGTATACGTATTGAGTGAAAAGCCCAGCCGTTCGTAAAACCGAATGCGTCGCTGGCTGATATCATCCGTTGGGAGTTCTACTTCGAGAAGAATAAGAGACGAATTTTTGATGCGTTTCACCTCGTCAAGTGCCTGCTGACCTAACTGTCTGCCCTGCTGTTCCGGGTCAATGGCGAAGTGCTCGATGAACAGTACATCATCCCATTGCCAGTAAACCATAAAGCCAACAGGTTGATTATGAGCGACTAATGCACACAAGTGCATGTCGGGGCAGGGGAGAAGATTGAGCAAATCGTCGAAGTGGCGACGTTCGTTGGCAGGAAATGATTCGTCATACCAGACCCGAATTGCGGCTACGTAGGGGTGCGGTTGAGAGATTCGAAATAGATGCATCGTTACCGGTCTGCGGTGGTTTACCGTAAGCCTTCCATCGCTTTTTTCATGGCGGCAAACTGACGTTTCTTTTGCAGAACCGTTGGGGCGGCAACCCGTTCTCGGCAATCGAAAATGCCGCAGCGTTCGCAGGCTTCGTTGACAATCCGAAACGACACCTCGCTGGATGGGTTTGGGTGGCTCTGGGGCGAGGCCGACAGAAATTTCATTTTACTCTTCAGCGCGTCGTTTACCGCAAAACACATCGACAAACTGATGTTCTGATGCCCGATGGTTTGAAATGGATGTGCAACGGAAATAATCAGGTATTGCAGCCCCGAATCGGCATATTCGGAGACTTGCGCCCGGCAAAGCGTACCGTCGAATCCTTTGTTTTGTTGCAAAAACTGGAGTTCCTGCAAGATCGTCCAGGCAATCCAGCGTCGGCAGAAATGCTCATCCACAATGCCACGCGGGCCTTGCTGGCGCGACAGGTGCATTTCTTTCGTGAGCTGAAACGTCGTTTGGCCGGGCGTGTGGTTGAACCGGTAAAAAAACAACTGGTCGATGCCAAACTGGCTCGGCAGTACGTTGCTCAGCCGGTAGAAAAAGCGTTCGGGCGTGGACCCGAAGTCGTTAATAAGTCGTATAAAATCGTCGTTGCTCCAGGTATCGCGGGCGAAGATTTCGCTCAGTTTAGCCACCAGCGCATCGCGCCGAATCAGGATGGCCCCGGCAAAATACGACGCTTTATAGTTGTTCAGTATCTGCTCGAATGACTCCGCTTCAACCCACGAATAGCTGTAAGGCCGGTTTTTGAGATTCATGAACTGGAAACCCACCTCGCGGGCCAGAATAAACGACCGCTGTTCGGGTGAGAGGCCAATATTCAGGTGCAGGGTGCGGTGTTCAGGCCGGTAAACCGACCGTAACGTACCAAGTTCGGGGTTGGTGAGCGGATCGAACGGCTCGATGCGGACGTTATAGCGGGTTTTGAGCAGGTTGCCAAGCAGAGCCTCGGTAACCGGCTGGCCCGGTATCGGGGCAAACTCAGCCAGAAAACGGTCGGCGTCAGCTTCGATGTCCGGAAAATAATTGTCATGCATTTCCTGATACGACCGTAACATGGTCAGGTACAGCCGTTCAACGCTCATATTGTAGCTGAGGGCAATGTCCATGAACGTACGAATCATGGCACTGACTTTGGCCGGAGCCTCGGCTAACAGTTCGAGCAGATCAGATGGGTCAATGCCGAAGAGTTCGAGCGGAATTTCGGTCAGAAACTTCGAGCGTAGCAGGTCCGAAATAGGTTCCAGCTTTTTGCTCAGTTTCAGCGATACCAGCGTATCGTAGTCCACCTCCATGGCGTTGGCCAAAGCCGAAATCTTATCGGCTTTAGGGTATTTTCGTCCCTTCTCTATTTCGGTAACGTACGAAACCGACAGGCCCGATTGTTGGGCTAACTCGCTCACCGACAGCTTTCTGTCGAGTCGTAGCTGGCGCAGTTTCAAGCCAAACAGCAGGCGGATGTGATCGGCGGGGAGGTTCAAGGGATGGTCCTATAAGGAGTGAGAGGCCGTTCCCGATTCATCAGCCGAAAAAGGGCCGAAATTCCAGAATTGAGCCGGATTGTAGCGCAACTGACCCTGTTCAACAACAAGCGGGCTATCGACATTGTTATGATACAGTTGGCCCGTGCCTAAACCCTGGGGGATCAGGTGTTTGAACTGAGCGGTATATTGAGCAACGGCACTCAGGCCAATATTCGATTCTAAGGCCGAGGTCAGCCACCAGCCTATGTTGAGCCGTCCGGCCAGTTCAATCCACTCGTCGCAGTGGCGAAAGCCGCCTAACAGCGTGGGTTTGAGCACGATAAACTGCGGCTGGATTTTCTTAAGCAGCCTAAACTTATGCACGTATTCCATCTGACCAATCAGCTCTTCATCAAGGGCAATGGGCAGGGGTGAGTGCCGGCAGAGGTCAGCCAGCAGGTCAGGCTGTCCGGCGCGGATAGGCTGCTCGATGGAGTGCAGGCCGTACGTAGCCAGCCGTTCGAGTTTTGCCATCGCTTCATCGGGCCGGAAGGCTCCATTGGCATCGACCCGAAGCGTAATCTGGTCGGCGGGGAAGCGGTCCCGAATCTGGGCCAGCAACTCGCATTCCTGCTCAAAATCAATGGCCCCAATCTTGAGTTTAAGGGTCGTGTAGCCGCTCTGGAGTTTCTCTTCGATTTGCTGGCGCATAAACGCCGGGCTGCCCATCCAGACTAAGCCATTGATAGGCAGCGACCGCAGTCCGGCAGTAAAATCGGATTTTTTGAGGATGTGCTGGCCACCGCCCAGAAAATCGAGCATTGCCGTTTCGAAGCCAAATAAAATGCTTGGAAACTGCGAACTGATAATCTGACTGAGTACAATCGGTACGTTCCAGCTAAACAATTGAAGATCCAGATCCGTAAATTCCCGGCAGTATTGCTCCAGTTTTTCCTCAAAATCGGGCCGGTCATCGAAGCTCAACCCCTTCAGCGGGCCACATTCGCCATAGCCAACAACCAACGGATTTTCATCATCGAACAGGCGGATTATGTAGGACGTTTTGTCCGTAAGAGTGCCGCGCGACGTACCCGCTTCGAAGCGAAAGTGCAACGTGTATTTCAGGTAGTCGGCTTTTAAACTCATTGTACCAGACGGTGAGGACGGGGGTTCCCAGTCCTAAAAGTACTACTTTTGACTGCTCAAGCGGGCAATATTACGAAATTATTAATGGAACGGTTGGTGAGTAAATGGCTACTCTTGCCATTCAGTGGGCTTTATGGATTGATACTCGATATTCGTAATTGGCTATATAACAGCCACTTATTAACATCCTTTAGGCCGTCTGTTTACACGATCAGCGTCGGTAATCTGACGGTGGGCGGTACAGGAAAAACACCCATGATTGAATTATTGATTAAACGGGACCTTACCCAAACACCCGTATCAGACGGGCAGATTGCCACCCTGAGCCGGGGCTACGGTCGACGTACCACCGGGTTTCGCATCGCCACCGACGCCGATACCGCCGAGACCATTGGTGATGAACCCCGACAGCTTTTTCGGAAGTTTACCCCCCGCATTCGGGTGTGCGTGGGCGAACGCCGGGCCGATGCCATTCGGGCCTTGATGAAGCAACATCCCGAAACGAAACAGATTCTGCTCGATGACGCCTACCAGCACCGGGCCGTTCAGCCGCACCTCAATCTGCTGCTGATGGATTATAATCGACCTTTCTATACTGATTATCCATTTCCAGCGGGGCGGTTGCGCGAACGGCGGAAAGGTGCCGTGCGGGCCGATGCCATTGTGGTGACAAAATGCCCGATGAATCTGTTTTCGACTGAACAGCAGCGAATGGTGGAAAAAATCAGGCCGTACGTCCGACCCGAAACCCCCGTTTTTTTTGCGGGTCTGCACTACGACCAACCCGTTTCCTTTGCCACGCAACAGCCGGTCAATGACGTATCGACTGTGGTGCTGGTGTCGGGGCTGGCCAATGCCGATCCGCTGGACCAGTACGTCCGGCAAACGTTTCGACTGAGCCATCACTACCGATTTGCTGACCACTACGTCTATAGCCGCGGTGACCTTGAGCAGATTACGAACACACTGCCGTCAGGAACCGCTCTTCTCACAACCGAAAAAGACTGGGTGAAACTCGACGCCCTGCTGACCCCAGCCGAACGGGCTTCGTGGCCCTTGTATTATTTGCCGGTTGCCGTGCAGTTTTTGCCGGGATACGAACTGCGATTTATGGAGTTTTTAAATCGCTCGAGCCTTAAAAATCGTTAACACCACAAAGTCCATTAGCACGTGTCCGGCGTTTTGGCGTATTTTTGACCTGATGAATCAGCGTTTTTCTGTCTTGTTTTTCTTACTCAGTCTTTCTCTCACGGGTTGGGCGCAGCAGTTTCCGGGTGGGCAGTCGCCCGGTGGGTTTCCCGGTGGTTTTGGTGGGCGGCAGACGATGCCAACTTCCGCGTCGGGCAACAGTAGCGGTATCGACGACTCCACGAAGGTCATTTACGGACCCACATCGACGCGGTATGTGCTGGAAGACGATGTGCTGAACAATCGTCGGAAACTCTACACGCTTGACACGACGATGGACGATGCGCATCGGTTCACGTACGTGCAGCGAAGCCAGAATCACTATCAGGATCTGGGTGCGCTTGGTACGCCCATCCGCCCGGTATTTCTGGCCGTTCCCCAGCAGTTGGGGGCGCAGTCGGGATATTACGTATTCGCGCCCTACGCTTACCAGACGATGGGCGTTAAATATTTCGATACACGGTCGCCCTATACCGACATGTACATTGCGCTGGGGGGCAACAACCAGAATATCCTGCGCTTCGATATGGCGCAAAACATATCCCCCCGCTGGAATATCGGCTTCAACGTTCAGCGATTTACTTCGCAAAAACAGTTCGGGACCATTGGCGGAAATGACCCGTTTAAATTGCTGGCGCAAAACTGGGGATTTCTGTTCCACACGAATTACCGCTCGAAGAACGAGAAATATACGCTGCTGGCCCATTTTAACAACATGAGTCACAGTATCGACGAGCAGGGGGGCGTGTTGCCGGGTCGGGCCAGCGACGGAGCACCAATTCTCTATAATTATACGGGTGAGTCACGCTTGCGTAGCGGCAGTTCACTTACGCAGGGCGGACCACAGGGGCCAAACGGATACGAACGACGAAACGACTGGCATGCCTACCACCAGTATGTGCTCAACAAAGGATTCCAGCTTTATCATCGCCTTGATTATCAGGTGCAGAAAAACTTTTATCAGGACGATACGCTCAGTCTTAACCAATCGATAACCACCCTGCTGGATACGACCCCCCGGCGATTTTACCCCGCAATTTCGGGCGATACGTCGCGGCTGGAGCAGAACGCTCGTTTCCGGGTGCTCGAAAATCAGGTTGGTATAAAAGGCATTTCGCAATTTAAAGGAGCATCGTTTAATTACCGGGCCTACCTGCGCGTCCGAAACTACAGGCAATCGTCGCGCTACAACATCTCCCGAACGGCCTACAACGAATATGGCACGACTCAGTTAGAAACCTTTTTGGGCGGCTGGGCAGGTTATTATTTCCCCGACAGCCTGTCGCGGTTAACGGCAGAAGCAGAGTTTGGCAGCGGCAAAAAAGGGAGTTTTCGAGTTGCGGGCCAGTTAGAGAGTAAATTCCTGACGGCGGGCGTATCGTACATGGCGGTTGAGCCGACGCTGTTGCAGAGCCGGTTTCAGAGTAAAGTTTATTTCTGGCCCGACGCCACAAATGGTCTGAATCCGCTCGTAAACCGGAACTATCTGCACGCCCACGGCAAACTCAATGTACGCTACAAAAAACTACGTCTGGAACCCGGCTTTGACTACGATTTGCTGAAAAACTACGTTTATTTTGATGAGAACGGGATTGTCCGACAAGAAGCGTCGCCCATTAGCATCATCCGTCCGGGTTTGGGCTATCACCTGCAAATAGGTAAATTCGTCGTTTCGGGGCAGGCGTATTATACGGCAAAAGAAAGGCCGGACGTCATCCGTATCCCGCCGTTTTTTATGAATACCCGCATTCAGTACGAGTTCCTGTATGCTAAAGTGCTGTACATCCAGACCGGCGTCGATTTGCACTACAAGTCGCCATATTATGGTGATGCCTATATGCCCCTCACGCAACAGTTTCATCTTCAGAATCGGCAGCAGATAGAAGGGTATATTCTGGCCGACCTGTACGCCAATTTACGCATCAACCGAACCAGGCTGTTCGTCAAACTTACCCACGCTAATCAGGGTGTGTTTCAGCCGGGCTATTTCGTCGCGCCCGACTTTCTGCCCATGCGCCGGGGTTTCGCGTTTGGCGTTGACTGGTATTTATTCGATTAACATAGGTAAGATTAGCCAACTTGTTGCTTATTTATCCGTTAATGATACCTAACGCCAATGGTAAGCAACGTCTTTTTCCTGTTTATGCTTGGGCTGGTCGGCTTTATGGGCGATCCAATCGACTCGCCTACAAAGCCGATCTCGTTGTTTGATGGGCGGACTTTTCGGGGGTGGGAGGGCGACACGGCGCGTCTGTGGCACATTCGGTCGGGCGCATTGGTGGGCGGTTCACTGGATAGCACGGTGAAGCACAATGATTTTCTTTGTACCACCCGCAGCTATTCCAATTTTGTGCTAACCTTGCAATGGAAACTCGTTGGCACGGGTTTCGTGAACGCGGGGGTTCAGTTTCGCAGCCAGCGACTGACCGACCCGGCTTACGAAATGACCGGCTATCAGGCCGATCTGGGTAAGGGCTACTGGGGTAGCTTGTACGACGAATCGCGCCGAAACAAAACGCTGGTTCAAGCCGATTCCAGCTTAATCAGGCGTATTCTGCGCGTCAACGACTGGAACGAATACAAAATCCAGTGCCAAGGCTCCCGAATCAAAATTTGGCTAAACGGGAAACCCACCGTCGACTACGTGGAAACTGACCCGGCCATACCGCAGTCAGGCATCATCGGTCTACAGATTCACGGGGGCGGCAAAGCCGAAGCATCCTACAGAAACATTAGATTGGATGAATTGCCCTGATAACATTGGAATAAAACGGTACGTTAACGTCTTTTTGCGAATACCAAACTTTACGTTTATAGATGGACCCATTTCAGATTCAAAAAGCTCCGGTTCAATACGATGTTGCTATTGTCGGCTCCGGGGCTGGGGGTGGCATGGCGGCTTATATGCTGGCGAAAGCCGGTGCAAAAGTCGTTCTGCTGGAAGCTGGCGGCTATTACGACCCCGCCGATCCTAAATACATTACGCAACTGAAATGGCCGTGGGAGTCGCCCCGGCGTGGGGCAGGCACAACGCGGGCGTTTGGCGATTTCGACGCGGCCTGGGGCGGCTGGGACATCGAGGGAGAGCCGTATACCAACGCCAAAGGGTCTGATTTTCAATGGTTTCGGTCGAGGATGCTCGGCGGACGTACTAACCACTGGGGCCGGATTTCACTCCGGTTTGCACCCGACGATTTCCGACGTAAAAGCATGACCGGCGTGGGCGAAGACTGGCCCATCGGTTACGACGATCTCAAACCGTTTTATGACCGCATCGACCGGATGATTGGCGTATTCGGGTCCATCGAAAATATGCCTTCGGAGCCGGATGGTATTTTTCTGCCTGCGCCCAAACCCCGATTGCACGAATTGATGATTCGGAAAGGTGCCCGCAACATTGGCATCCCCGTAATTCCATCTCGGCTGTCGATTCTGACAAAACCCGTCAACAACGAGCGCGGAGCCTGTTTCTATTGCAGTCAGTGCGGTCGGGGTTGTCAGGCGTATGCCGATTTTTCCTCGTCGTCGGTGCTGGTGAAGCCCGCCCTGAAAACCGGGAACGTAACCCTCATCACCGGGGCCATGGTGCGCGAAGTTCTGACTGATTCGGCAACGGGTCTGGCAACGGGCGTGAGTTATGTAGACACGCAAACCTTGCAGGAGGTTACGGTAAAAGCAAAATCGGTGGTGTTGGCGGCCAGTGCGGGCGAAACCGCCCGGTTGCTGCTTAACTCCAAATCGAGCCGGTTTCAGACGGGATTAGCCAACTCCAGCAACGTAGTGGGTAAATACATCAACGACTCTACGGGCGCCAGCCGGTCGGCGTTTATACCCGCCCTGATGGACCGCAAACGCTATAATGAAGATGGCGTGGGCGGAATGCACGTCTTTACGCCCTGGTGGTTAGACAACAAAAAATTAGATTTTCCACGTGGTTACCACATCGAATACTGGGGCGGGATGGGAATGCCCGCATACGGATTTGGCTGGGGAATTGAAGCCATGAACGGCATGATTGCCGCCCGCGACGGCAGCAAAAAGCCAGGTGGGGGCTACGGTAAAGGCTTGAAAGACGATTTTCGTCGGTTTTATGGCGCGTATGTCGGCATGGCTGGGCGGGGTGAACCCGTCCCGCTGGAAAGTAACTACTGCGAAATTGATCCGAGTGTGGTCGATAAATACGGGATTCCGGTGCTTCGCTTTAACTACAAATGGGCTGATGCTGAGATAAAACAGGCCAAACATATGCAGGATACGTTCGAGGAAATTATTCACTCGATGGGCGGCATCGCGCTGGGCGACAAACCAGGGGCCTCAACCAACTATGGTCTGGCGGCTCCGGGCCTGATTATCCACGAAGTGGGCACGGCCCGCATGGGTAAGGATCCTAAAACCTCCGTGCTGAATGGCTATCAGCAGGCGCACGACGTAAAAAATCTGTTCATTGTCGATGCGGCCCCGTTCCCTTCGCAGGGCGACAAAAACGTTACCTGGACCATTCTGGCCAGTTCCATGCGCACGTCAGAATATTTAATTGAACAAGTGAAACAGAAAAATATTTAACCTCCCTGAATCTGTGTATTCTCCGTACCTCTGTGGTTAATTTTATTTTTTACCACAGAGGCACGGAGAATACAGAGAGAAAATTTCATAAGACTATGAAACGCAGAGATTCCCTAAAAGCCCTGTCGCTCACTGGTTTTGGCCTGGCTGTTGGCCCCGTCGAAGCCGCCGTTCCGCCACCACCTGATACCAAACCCCTGAAAATTCCGGGTGGACGGCAGAAGTTTGAAGCCGAGCGCGATGCCCGGCTGAATTCAGAAAAATTCTTTACGCCCCACGAACTGCAAACCGTGACGGTCCTGTCCGACATCATCATTCCAGTCGATGAGCGGTCGGGCAGCGCGTCGCAGGCGGGTGTTCCGGCGTTCATCGAATTCATGATGAAAGACCAGCCTAAAAACCAGACGCCTATGCGCGGGGGAATCCGCTGGCTCGACAATACCTGCACCAAACGCTACGGTAAGTCGTTCGTACTCTGCACCAAAGCGCAGCAAATCGACATGGTTGAGCAGATTGCGTATCCCGGCAAAGCTAAACCCGACATGACACAGGGTACTGCATTTTTCAGCATGATGCGGAACATGACGGCCACCGGATTTTATACCAGTCAGATGGGTATTAAAGACATCGGCTACGTAGGGAACGTACCAAACCAATGGGAAGGCGTACCGGACGATGTGCTGAAACAATACGGACTTGCCTACGAAGAGCGCGAACTGAATCAGGGTAAATAAACAAACTCTAAGTTGTGAAACGGCCTTGTCGACTTGATGGGGCCGTTTCTCTGTTTATGAGCATAATTAACGGTTATCGACCATAAGCAGAAGTAGGGCAATGGCCGAACGAAACGCGCGGTAAAAATACTTATACTTGTAGCGAAAACAGAACGCCGAACACTACGGCGTTTCGTTTTGTTGTATTAGTTGATTAATTCTATAGGCTATAAGATTATGTCCATCCAACTGACCGATAACGTAAGTAAAGCCGCTCGTCGCGACATTCTGGACCTTGATCAGAAAATCAGTTCGTTCCGGTCGGGCGATATTGCCGACGAGGCATTCCGTAAGTTTCGGCTTACGCGGGGCGTGTACGGCCAACGGCAGCCGGGTGTGCAGATGATTCGCATTAAATTGCCGTACGGTCGTATCACGGCCGACCAACTCATCCGCATTGCCGACCTGTCGGATAAGTTTGCAACGGGAAACCTGCACGCCACTACCCGGCAGGATATTCAACTCCATTTTGTGAAATTAGCCGATTCGCCCCAACTATGGGCCGAACTCGAAGACGCTGGTATTACGCTCAAAGAAGCCTGTGGCAACACCGTTCGGAACGTAACAGGTTCGGCGCGGGCGGGCATTGACCCGCTGGAGCCGTTCGACATTACGCCCTACGCCTACAGCATTTTCGATTATTTCCTGCGGAACCCAATTTGTCAGGATATGGGCCGGAAGTTCAAGATTTCCCTGTCGTCGAGTGAGAAAGATTCAGCGTATGGCTACATGCACGACGTGGGTCTGGTGGCTCGAGTACAGAATGGTCAGCGCGGGTTCAAAGTGATGTTGGGTGGAGGATTGGGCGCACAACCCTTTTCGGCACAAACCGCGTTTGAATTTCTGGAAGAAGAACAGGTTATCCCATTTATTGAAGGCGTTATCCGCGTATTTGACCGCTACGGCGAACGTCAGAAACGCCACAAAGCCCGTATGAAATACCTGCTCAACGACATTGGGCTGGAGGAATTACTGAGCCGGATCGCTGAAGAAACACCGGCACTTAAGAATAAGGAGTTCGTTGTTAATACCGATACGTTATCAACGGATGAGGGGTTAGCTGAGCGGCCGGAGGCCAGCAACTACGTACTGCAAACCGAAAACGACAAACTGAATGCCTGGTTCAAAACCAATGTTTTCGAGCAAAAACAGGCCGGTTGGTACGCTGTACAGTTGCGCGTTTTACTGGGCGATATGCACTCGGACACGGCGCGGGCACTGGCGCAAATCGTAAAACAATATGCTGCCGACGATATTCGGGTGACGGTTAATCAGGGGTATTTGCTCCGGTTTGTCAAACCCGAAAACTTAGTTGCTGTGTTCAACGCCCTCGATGCGCTGGGCTTAGCCGAACCCGGTTTTGATACAACCGCCGATATTACGACCTGTCCCGGTACGGATACGTGTAACCTCGCTATTTCGAGCAGCTACGGCATTACGCGGGCACTGGAACGGATGATGCATGACGAATTTCCCGATCTGGTGTTCAACGACGACATTAAAATCAAGATTTCGGGCTGCATGAACGGTTGCGGGCAGCATTCGGTCGCCAACATTGGCTATCACGGCTCGTCGCTTAAGAACGGGGCCTACGTCCTGCCTGCCCTACAGGTGCTGCTTGGGGGTGGTTTTAATGGTAAGGGCGAAGGATTGATTGCCGATAAAGTAATCAAATTACCTGCCAAACGTGGCCCGGATTCACTACGTTATCTGCTTCGCGATTTTGAAGCCAATACGTTCGACGGTGAATATTACAGCGATTATTATGCCCGGCAGGGGAAAAACTATTTTTACCAACTGCTGAAACCACTCGCCGATTTGAAGACCCTCGTGGACAGCGATTATATCGACTGGGACCATACCGAACAGTACGTAACGGAGGTTGGCGTGGGCGAATGCGCCAGTGTGCTGATCGACCTCGTGGCAACAACCCTGACCGAAGCAAGTGAAAAGCTCGGCTGGGCACAGGAAAGCCTTGCCGAAAGTCGCTGGGCTGACGCGCTTTATCACGCCTACAATGTGTTCATTACGGGCGCACGGGCCGCGCTGATGAGCCGCGACATACCCACGAATACGCAGCACGGCATCGTCAGTGATTTCGACAAAACGTTTGCCGGAGAAACTGATTTCCATCAGGCCGAAGGTGACTTTAAATCCTTGGTATTCAGCATCAATAAGCGGGAGCCGTCGGCCGACTTTGCCCGTCAGTTTTTCGCTCAGGCCGACGCGTTTCTACAAGCTGTTCAGGCTTACCGCGAGATCCAGATCGAGCAGGAAGGAGCTCCTCATCTGCAGGAACTGACCCAGGCGCAGGATAGCTAAAACAAAGGCGAATGAGTGAAAGAGTGGTCCGCCGTAATGGTGAGTTGTTCTTTCGCTCTTTCGCTCTTTCACTCTTTGAAAATGAAACTCACTCTCGTAGGTGCCGGGCCGGGCGATCCCGACCTGATAACGGTAAAGGGAATTCGGGTGTTGCAACAGGCCGATGTGGTCATGTACGACGCGCTTGTGCATCCCGATTTGCTCGATTATTGCCGACCCGACGCGCTTAAGGTGTACGTGGGCAAGCGTAAAGGAGCCTATTCGTGTATGCAGGAGGATATTAACCCGCTCATCGTGCATTATGCCCGTCAGTACGGCCATGTGGTTCGGCTGAAAGGCGGAGACTCATTTGTGTTCGGGCGGGGCTTTGAAGAAATCGAATTTGCCCGACAGCATGGCATCGAAACGGCGGTTGTGCCGGGTTTGTCGAGCAGTTACGCCGTACCCGCTGCGGCCGGAATTCCGCTTACGACGCGGGGCGTTTCAGAAAGTTTCTGGGTTGTAACAGGCACGACCAAAGCCGGGCAGCTTTCCGCTGATCTGCGGCTGGCCGCGCAGTCGTCGGCTACGGTGGTGGTGTTGATGGGTATGCATAAACTGGCCGAAATTATGGCTGTTTTCGCCGACTGTGGCCGGGCTGACACACCCGTTGCCATTATCCAAAACGGTACGTTAGCCGACCAGCAGATGCTGATCGGGCGTGTGTCGGACATTGACCAGCGGGTTGCCGATGGTGGACTGGGCAATCCCGCCATCATCGTTATCGGCGACGTAGCCGCGCTCACACTGACCGATATTGACGCGGCCCAACAAGCCATTCAGGCGTTCTGATGGTCTCCCATATTTTTTCTGTTCCAGGGTCTGTACCAATACAGACCTTTTTTGTTGGCATCAAAATGGCAAATTGTCGCTACTTTCGCGCATTAATCCGCACCGATGAAAAAATACGTTGCCTTCGGGATTACGCTTGAAACGGCCATAAATTTCACTGGAGTTTTACGGGAATCAACCGCGCCAACGGACGTTTTTATAACCGAAGGGCTTGTTTCTGAAAAAGCCAATCGCCAAACGCGCATTTATCGACGGGGGGTACAGGCTGCGTTCGGCATGACTGATACGAGTCTTTTGCTGAATTGGGCAGGCATCGGGAAATTCCGTATGTCGCACGGAAACGAGATTGTTTATCAAAACGTAGGGGCCGATGAAGGAACATTGCGCCTGTTTTTACTGAGCGAAGTAATCGGGCTTCTCCTGTTTCAGCGCGGTTTATTTCTGCTTCACGGGAGTGCGGTACGTGTGGGTAACGAAGCGCGGGTATTTCTGGGGGTGCCGGGTGCGGGGAAATCCACTACGGCAGCAGCTTTCGGGAAAGCGGGTCATTCGGTACTTACCGATGATCTGGTCGCCATTCAACTGATTGATAATAAGCCGTTTGTCGTTCCTGCGTTCAGTCAGTATAAAATCTGGGAGCGAACCGTCGAAGGCCTGACCATTGACCGCTCCATTCTTGAGCCATCCTTTGAAGGCGCCACGAAATTTTTAGTTACTCAATCAATCGTGGATTTCCCGCAGCAGCCGATTCCGCTACGGTCCATTACGCTACTGTATCCGCCCAAGTCCCGCCGGAAAAACGAACGTGTAAAACCCCTGCGGGCGCCCATCGAACTGCTTCAACATTTTCCGTTACCCGTACAGTTGTTGAAGGCGGCCTTTCTGCAAAAACACTTTCAGGATGCCTTGCACATTGCTCAGGTTGCCGAAATTTATCAGATGAAACGGCCCGATGGGTTTTCTGCCTTGGATGAGTTTGTTCGGTCGTCTTAATTAAATCGCTGCACTATCTCTGCTGCTGTGAGTTTCTCCTGCTGACCCGTCACCATATTTTTTAAACCAAGCAGTCCTGTTTGTATTTCTTCTGAACCAATCAGGACCACATAGGGTATTTGGCGTGCATTGGCGTAATCGAGCATTTTCTTCACTTTGGCCATGTCTGGATAGACTTCGGCGGCTGTCCCCGACGAACGAAGCTTGCTCAGCAGGGGCAACGCTACGTCCTGCGCCTGTTGGTCGAACGGCAGAATAAGCACCTGCGTACCCTGACCCGCACCAGCCGGAAACAGATTTAGCTCGTCCATCACATCATAAATCCGGTCCACCCCGAACGAGATACCCACCCCCGACAGGCCCGGCATACCGAATGCGCCTGTGAGGTTGTCATATCGACCGCCACCGCTTACGCTGCCAATGGAAACGCCATTGGCTTTCACTTCAAAAATGGCTCCTGTGTAGTAGGAGAGGCCCCGCGCCAACGTCGGGTCGATTTGAACGTACGACTCGACCAGGCCGTATTGCTGAGCCAATCGTAGTGTTTCTGTCAATTCAGTGATACCCTGAAGTGCCGTCTCAGACGCTGATAGCCAGGATTTTAAGTCGGTCAATACGTCATCCGTATCGGTGTTGTTAAATGAAAATAGGGGTGTGAGCTTTTGGATGGATTCGTCCGAAAAACCCCGCTCACGAAGTTCATCCAGCACTTTCTCGGTGCCAATTTTATCTAATTTATCAATCGCAACCGACAGCGTTCCTTCCTGACCCGGCGCACCGATCACCTCGGCAATCCCAGCCAAAATTTTCCGGTTATTGATTTTTACCGTAAAATCCTGAATGTTCAGGTTCTGGAAAACCTCATGAATCATCAGCACGATTTCGGCTTC
>JANPJE010000399.1:0-5258 GCA_031425355.1 Spirosoma sp.
CAATGCTTTCAAATCCGCCGGTGAGCCGAACCGTGCATCGACCTTGAACAGATTAATCGGGCTGTAACCGCCTTCCCAATGCGGCATCAGGTAGATCATGTTGAAGCCGACTGACTTATAAAAAGGCAGGCGGGCAACTAATTCGGTCAGTCCGCCTTTGTAATACTCAGGATATACCTCCAGAATAATTCCATTTTTGACCCAGGTGGGCGTAGCCGGATCAAGCGGCATGGTTTGCGTCGCCATCTGCCGGTAGCTCTGCAGAATCGGTGCGGATGATTCGGCCAGTTCGAGGTGGTGCGTATCCGATTCCACAGCCATCCGGGGGAGCAGGTAGTAGGCCCGTTTATCGTCGTGCCGACAACTCAGCGTTCGGCCATCTCCCTCAATCGCCGTGCTGTAGGCCACTTCACCGCCCGTGCTCATCCAACTGCCCAGCGTACTGTTTCGGGCTTTGTTCGATAGTATAAACAGCCCGAAACCGGCATCAGGAGCCTGATGAAACGTAATGTTTTTTGCCTTCAGCGAATCGTATGGCGTGTCAGGTGCGACAAAGGTGTTGGTGAAAAAGGGGCCGGGCATGGTGATGGTACTCTCGGACGACTGGCCGATAACGGCACCGGGAATCCGAAATCGAAAGCCATCGAGATGCTCAGCAGACCCGGGTCGATGGCGAACCAACCGTGCCCAGCGGTCAATTTTTTTCTGTTGCGGATATAATCGATAACAGGTGGTCAGTTCATACGCATAGCCGGTTTGCTGGGGTAATATGCCCACCGTAACCGACAACACGCTTCCCCGCCGGTCTTTGTCGATGGCCCGGTCGCTGCGCAGAAACGTGGCCCCGTGTTTGGCCAGCAGGTAATCGCCGTTGATGCTGAAATCGACCGATGGCCGTGTTCTATCGGGCGTGATCAGTGACAGAGCGACTGGTTTTTTGGTCCAGGATGTCCATTCCCCCGACCCTTTATCGACGTGCAATTCCAGATGCGCATTGCCGAACACGATGTCATGCTCAGTTTCCCGGCTATAAACATCCAAGTAGACCGGATCATCGGTAAAGGACAACAGTAGCGGGGTCAGCAGGAAAAATAACCAGCGCGTTAGGAGCATTGATAGAAAAGAGGGACGAATCTGACGCATAAACGGAGAGCGGTTAGCGAGTCTTGTTTTTCACTTGTCCAAGCCCGAACTGATCCCCGGCGGCAACGGGTTTGCTGTCCCGAAAATGAATCTCGATCATCTTCTCGCTCTGAACGCTGTTGTGCTGCCCGTCTTCGAGCGTCGCCACGATTTTCCGCGTTTTCACGTCGATTACGTCGCCCGTAGACGGGTAAGCGTATTGCCCGTTAACGCTCATGGTGATCCAGCCCGGCGAATCACGAACCTGAATGGACGTTCGTTGTTGGGGTGGCATCACCGTATTGTCGAATACATGAAGGTGGTTGTTGGCTCCGTCGCAGAGCCAGAGTTCGCGTTCGTCGGGCGTCAGGGCGATGCCGTGGCTGGGGCAACCGTGTCGCTTCACTTCGCCGATGTTGAAGCCCTGTACCTCGACCCGGTGGAGTTTTTTCCCCGTAACCAGATCTCCCACCTCGAAGCCCAGCAACCCGTTGATATTGACGAAGACAAGCGTCTGGGAACCATTGATGGTAAAGGGGCGGATATCGGCGGCAAACGGGCCGACCTGTTTGGTGACGGTTTGCGTTTTGGTATCGGCGACGTTGAGCAGGGTTGATTTCAGTCCGGCTAAGTACACGTACTTGCCATCCGGCCCGTAAATGGTGTTGTGGGCGCCGGAGTTGGTAACAATCTTCTTGATAATGTCGCCGGTTTTGGCATCCACTACGGTCCAGAACTCTTTTTCCAGCGACGGCATGTAGATGGTTTGCCCATCGGGCGAGATTGAAATGCGGTCAACGCCCCCGTCATATTGGTGCTCCCAGACTAATTTTTCGGTGGTCAGGTCGATGCACTGAATGGCTTCGAGTGTACTGATGTAGAGACAGTTGGTGGCCAAACTAACGTCCACGCCTTTTACGTTCGAGGGTGTGCCGTCTTTTTTCCGACCGCCCTTTCCCGGAATGAATTTGACGAATCGGTGCCCGTTGTCGATGTCGAACACGTGAATACCGTGTCCGCCGTAGCCTAAGTAATTGCGAATCCCAGGTGTCACCACGTACAGGTATCGTTTCAGGCCGGGAGCGGGCTGGGCAGGCGCTCCGGCTGGTACCGCACCGGAGGTAGTGAGCAAACCAAGAAGCATAGCCCCAATCAGGAGAAGCGGACGGATTGTTTTCATGCGGGTATCGGCGGTCAGTTGCGGGTTTTATTTATAAGGTAAATGACGGTTCAGTCCGGTTCTACTTTTCGGGGTTTGATCGTTTCCTCCCAGCCAGTTTTACATCGCGTTCTACCTGCGGCAGATACTTCGTCCAGGAGAACCGGAGCGCGTCTTTGTGGGCCGTGCCACCGAACGTATTGCCCTCGATATACGGTACTTCGTGGTAATGACTGGCAGTAAGTTCGCCCACCTTTCGCCAGTGCGTCAGACACTTTGTCAGCAGCGCAATGGCTTCATGTTGTTTTGGGGTGTCGCCCGTCAGCCGGTAAGTTTGCAGCGCAACCCCCGCGCGGAGTTTATCGGCGAAATAACGACTCAGGTGTGCCCACGTTTCCAGGTCGGCGAGTTCGCAGGCTACCGTCGGCGACGCTCCGGGACGCAGTTGGCCCACCCGTGCCGCTACCAGTTCAGCGTCCGAATCCAATTCATCAGCGAGGGCCAGCGGACTGATTTTTTCGGCAGGAACGGTCTTTTTCTCGGCCACTAAAGCAACATAGTCTTTGATCGACAGGTAAGCTGGGTCCAACGTAGCGTGGTCAATCAGCTCATCGACCGAAATAAACGACGACACGGTATCGGCCAAGCCGCCCGTCGGCATCGGGGATAAAAACCCTTCCGAGTACAGCGTGTAATCCCAGGTGGCCCTGAAAAACGAAGCTAACCGGAGCGGCATCCGACTCGCAGCAGCGGTGGCTTCCAGCATGGGTTTGCCAAGCGTGCGGTTCCCCGCCGGGACCCGGCCAGGCCGGTCCGCCGGTGCGGTGGCACCGCCCGATTTGAGGGCGTAGTGGTTAGCGAAACTGGCCTCAAAAACGGCGTCCGGCGTTTTGGGATCATACAGCAAGCGCCCCCAGAGTTCATAAAACAACCACTGCTTCTCAAACGCGTAGTCCCAGGTGCGGTGGTTATTATCTACATGTGAATAGTCTTTCGCCGGAATATACCCCTCTGAACCCACGAAATAACCGTTGACGTAGGGCGCGACGTTTCGGGCGATGTGCTGCCGGATAAAGTCGGGCTGGCCCCAGCGGAGAATAAAAAAGTCCTCGTTGCGCACCATCCACTGAATCCGGTAATTGGTCGGCAGGGGATTCCAGTACCCATCGTCGCGCTTGCCCGAATGCGAATCGTGGGTTAGCGCGAATGTGGGCGTCGAGTGCCCGTGCGACCAGTTGAATTTGATTTCGACCAAAGCCGTGTCGGGCAGGCGGGCGTTGTTGATGACCCGACGTAGCTCGCCCGGCTCCGCCGACAGCACCGAGCGATGCAGGAATTTGACCGGGCGATTAGCCGCTTTAATACCCGCCACCACCGTCTGCTCAATCCAGTCCTCCCGGTCTTTGGGCGACATGGCGGGCAGCCCGGCGGGCAGCGGACTGAAATTACTCATCCAGTCGGCCAGGGTGATGCCAATACCAGCCAGATCGGGGTATTCGTTGATGACCTGGGTAACCACTTCCTTCGTGTAGCGTTTCACCACCGCCGACGTATCGTTGCGCTCCATAACCCCGTAATGCTTGGCGAATTCGGGCGACACGGCAATGTTCCAGTTGACGATATAGGGCGCAATACCGCGTTCTTTGGCCATACGAAACAGCGCGGTCCAGAATTGTTTCCGTTCGGTCATCTCCTTGTCTGATAAGTTATTGGCCTTCGGGAAATTGATTGGTTTAACCATGAATGAAAACGGGTGTACGCTCCAAAGTGACAGCACATTGAAGCGATTTTTTGCCATCATATCCAGCAGCCGCTGCCAGTAGGTCAAATCGTTGCAAACGTCTACGTGAACGTCCATTGCCGGTCCGGTGCGGTAGGGAAGCCAGGGTAAATTGATCTTCAACGCCCGTACGGCGAGGTGCGGATTGGCGACTTTGGCACTAAGATTTTTCAGGGATTTGCCCGTTCGGAGTTGCTCGGCCACATCCATCGCTCCATACATGGCCCCAACCGGGTCGATGGCCATTATCTGGATTTTGCCATCTTGATTTTCGAGTCGGTAGCCTTCTTCCCGAATGGCTGGTTTGCCCGGTTTCGGTAGTACCCGAATGGAGATGTCGGCTGGCAGTCCGTTAGCGAAAAGTGATTGTTCACGCACGAAATGCCCCATCTGTTTCAACGCCTTTTCGATCTCACCTACACCAAACTGAATGGGCTTGTTCTCCGCGTCGAAAGCAACGGTAATGCGCTGGTTAGACGTGCGTTGAGCGGTTGCCCACTCTGCCCCGATGGAGAAAAAAAGAAGCCAGAAAGTGGCGTGTGCGTATTTCATAAACCGTTTGTATCAATTTATCAACGTCATTTATTGCCAGTCACTACCAGCACCCAATCCCGCTCCGGCCCAGCAGAGGGGGGCGTAAACGTAGCGGCTGACTGCCGGGTTACCCTGGCTATCAACTGCCGCCTACCCGTGCGCGGGTCGAACCAGTAACCCGAAAGTCGCCTGCTGCTCATTTCCGACAGGTCGAGCGTAATTGGATGACCATTGGTAATGTAGGCTACCACGAATGAATTGTCTTTATCACGGGCTACCTGCACCCGGTCGTCAACTGTTCCTAACGCACTCGTTAAGCGGGTTGACGGTCGGAGTGCCGCATCACCATCGATACGGTCTGGTATGAGTTTGCCGACGCCGAGTGTTTCAATTAGCGAACGCACGTGCTGCATCTGCCCGGTGCCTTCATGGCTCAGGGCGTCGTACCAGAAATGGCTGAAATGGGTCGCTTGCATCACATCGTCCGGTTTGTCCATTTGCCAGATGCCATTGCCGCCATACGTAAACCCACACGCCCCGGCCAGCACCGACCAGTACGCCCGTCGGCGGACGTGCCAACCCGTGAATCGTCCATTTTTGTAATCGTGTTTGATGGGATGCTGTTCGTAGCAGGGTTCCGAATCGAGCGTTGGTTTGGCAGGC
>JANPJE010000400.1:0-8876 GCA_031425355.1 Spirosoma sp.
GGTTGAAATGGCACCGGACGTCCGGTGCCATTTCAACCCGCTATCATTTCATAACTTACTCCATCCATTAACTATCCTTCATCGTTACCAAATCTTCTAATTCACGAAGGGCAATTTCGATTCCTTTTGAATTGGCGCGGGCCGCATAAGCCGCCAACGCGACCGTAATGGCGCCAACATTGAGCGCGATGGGCAGGTTGTCAAGTTCCTGCAACCGTGATCGGGCCTTATCCGTTGCCTGTCTGATTCGGTTCGCTACCTGACCGGCATTGATGAAAGCCGGGCGGGTCGTTCGCAGTTGGATGTCCTGCGCCCGGCTTAGTAAACTATTTTGATAAGCGTTCAAATCCAATTGCTGCTCATGGGTGAGTTCAGGCCAGTGCATCATTTGAAACTCATTCAGCGAACGAGCCATATCGCAGTAACCGGCGGCAAGCCCATCAACTTGTTCAGGTGTGAAATCTTCCATGACGGATTTGGTCTGTACTATAACCTTTTGGAAACCGTATGTGTGACTTTTTTCAGTAAGATAAGTCACTGAAGGCTGATTTTATTCAAAATAGGCTGACTTTTGTGCGAACGGTCAACATGCCAAAACCACAGGGTTTCTAATGCGGTTAATGCAACATGAAGTTGACACCGATAAATGTGGGGTATGCCTGCATAAACCTGAACCTGCAGGCCGATAAAGTCATGACCAACCGGGGAATGATTAAAAAGACATTTGCCGAAAAGGGTATTGCGTATGCATCGGAACTGGCTCTGAAAAATATCCAGGATTTATTGACAATCGTAGACTGGAACATCGAGCATGGTTTTGGGCTGTTTCGAATGTCGTCCGATATGTTTCCGTGGGCATCGGAATACCGGCTTGCTCAACTGCCCGACTTTACCGAAATCCGAGCCACGCTCGAAGAAATTGGCCGCCGGCCCATCCGACTGACCATCCATCCCGGCCCGTTTAATCACCTCGCCGGACAGGGTAACGTACTGAACAACACCATTATCGACCTCGAATACCAGTCGGAACTGTTCGATCTGATGGGCTTGAAACCGTCGCACTGGAACAAAATCAACATCCATGCGGGCGGCACCTACGGCGATAAAGCCGCAACGCTAACCCGGTTTGCCAAAAATTTCGGCCTGCTTTCCGAGAATCTTCGTGCCCGCCTGACCGTCGAGAATGACGACCGGCAAAGCCTTTATACCGTGACCGATCTGCTGTTTCTGCACGAAGAAACTGGCATTCCCATCGTGTTCGATTATTTTCATCATTCGCTCAACCCCGGCCAGCAAACCGAGGAGGAAGCTTTTTTAACGGCCCATAACACCTGGGATGTACGGCCTGTGTTTCACTTTTCCGATTCGCGCCGGGTTCACGAAGACCCCACCGCCCGTCGCGAAGCGCACGCCGACTGGCTCTATTCGCCGGTCGTCAATACGTATGGCAAAGACGTTGATATTGTGTTCGAGTGTAAAATGAAAGAGAAAGCCGTTATGAAAATGATGGCCGGATGATGTCAACAATCATATTTACTTTTCGGTTAATGGTGCTAATGCCCAGTCACCTGCTCGCCAACAGCGATTTAACGCGGTTCAGCTATCCGTGAAGGCGGCTTCGGCACCACCCTCTCTGCTCATGAAACTGTTCGCCACCCCCTCCCAACGCATTTACATTCCGATCTCACCGGTTTTGCTTGCGAAACGACTGATCAGCTTTGCCCTGCTGTTAATTGTCTTTAGTTTGATTGGGGTTTATGCCCGCCTGTACACCGATTATGACAGTCTGCATCGTTACGTGCATCACGCGGTCGATAAAACGAATGTTGATGCTGAATTAAGTATCCCCGCGTTTTTCGGAACCCTGTTGCTGCTGGCGTCAGGTATTCTGTGCTGGCTCATCAGCCGTGACCAGACTGCTGCAAACCTGCATACGAAGCGATGGGCGGCCTTGTCGCTAATTTTTTTGTTGTTAGCTATGGACGAAGCAACGAGTTTCCACGAATTTCTGAATATGCAAACCTTAAAGGCTTATGCGCCATCGAGTAAGTTTCTACTCTGGACCTGGGTTATTCCCGGTGCGTTGTTCGCGCTGACAGTGTTTATCCTTTATGTGCCCTTTCTGTGGTCGTTACCCCGCCGAACAGCGGGTCTGATGCTGCTGGCTGGAACTGTTTTTGTGGGAGGTGCTCTGGGTGTTGAGGTGATCGGCTCCGCTTTCCATTCGGTTAACGGCGGACACAGTTTGAGCTATAGACTGACGGCCCATCTGGAAGAACTGTTGGAAATGACGGGCTTGATTATCTTTATCTACGCGTTGTCAGACTATTTAACCGCAAACTGGTCTATAGTTATCCAGCACCGTGCTCAATCCTGACAACACCAAAAAAAGCCCGCTGCGATCTTGCGAAAGCAGCGGGCGGGGAATAAGTGGGCGACCGCCTTGTCCGAAAAGACCGGTCACTTACGTGTTGAGAAAGTGTAATGAACTGGCCATAAGGCCCTTATTGATAAATTTTACTGTCGATTAATGCTTGATATCGACACGCGTTGTGAACTGCTTCTGATCTGGACCAACTACAAATGTGTAGGCACCATCGGGCAGACTCGACAAATCAAACCGGCGAGCCGGACCTTTAAACGTATCAGTTTGCACCAGCACGTTTTGTGAATCGTAGATAGCAACGCTGGCCTGGTCAATGTTCTTCGCAGGCAATACCACTTCAATCTTGTTCTTCTCGTAGGCCGTCAACGTGGGCTGTGCCAGTTGTTGCAGGTTACGTTCGTCCACGTTCAGGGCGTTGGCTTTAATGGTCAGCCCCTGCGACATCCACCAGGCGTTGTTGCCAGCCGTCAAATAGTACTGACCATCGGGCAGGCTATTGAGGTTGAACGACGTTGCGCGCTTGGCGTTTTTTGCGATAACTCCCCGATAGAGAACGTTGCCCTCGGCGTCGATAATCGCCACGTCAACAGGTGCCCCCGGCTGTGTATAAATGCGTACTTTCTTTTGCTCGGACTTCTCAACTTTCACACCACCCATTCCTGATCCTGTGTCGGCTTTGGCATCTCCCATGCCAGCCAGACCCCATACTGATAAGAGTACAGCGATTGATAAACGGATTTTTTTCATTGGATAGATTATTTTGTTTTTCCGTGACAAAGGTGTGGTAGTCCTTCACATCAATGCAATAGGTGCACTGCTGAAAACCAGTGTTTTACGAAAACTTCATTTTATAATTATATTCATTCTAAGCATAGTAGGGCGGTTATTAAAAAAATACAATAAGTCCCTATTAATGGCGTATGATTTGTATTTTTCTAATAATCTTAAATTTTAGGACTCAATTGGTTTGGGCGTATATTTTTCATCTTTATAATCCAATTTGCCGAAAACGAGTCGTTACGTCGGCCGTATGTGTTGTTAGAATTTTAGCTCTTTAGCCGCCATATATCCACTCGTCACGAGTGCGTATCCGTAACATTTCTGACTTAATGAACATGCATTTTGTGAAGAATCGGGGTAGGCGATCAGGATTGTTTGACCAACAGGCAATCACGTACAGTCAGGGCATAGCTAATGGAGAGTCCGACGCACACCAATCGGGCAGCGTTGCCAATCATCCAGATCAGCCCTTTTTGATGAGCTTCTGTTTCGGAGAGGGTCAGTTTACCGATGAATAAGTCAAGGTTTAGATTCAATACAATCCAGGCGGTCAGCCCGATGCCCAGCCAACCCCACACCGTTGCCCGGCGTAGTGCTGGTCTTACCTCGCACAGAATGGGGTCGTTTCGGAATGTCAGCACCGTTATAGCTACTACCGCCAGTTGGGTAATCGGTACGTAATAGTGATACTGAATAACGACTGTATAATAGTTATTGTAGGCTTTGAGCACGTCGATAGGAGCAGCTAACCAGTTGGGCATCAGAATGATCTCTTCATACAGGTTGCCAAAAAACCAAAGCAGTAGTCCGAACAGGGCGAAATTGAGAATCCGGTGAATCGTTTTTGTCTTCATTGTAATTGCCATTAAACGGAGGCAAAACTACGCCCCGGCCAGCGGGATCGGGTAGGACAATTGCAGGGAATAAACGCACAAATTAGGCCTGTGCCCGGTAGTCGGTTGGGCTGGACCCCGTCTGCTTTTTGAACAGCCTGGCAAAATACGATACGTCCTCGATGCTTAGGTGAAAAGCGATTTCGGCGATGGAGAGATCGGTTTGACGTAGCAGCACTTTGGCTTCGAGCATGAGCGCGTCGGAAATCCAGTTGCTAACGGGTTTACCTGTAACTTCTTTTATGCAACGATTGAGGTGATTGGGCGTTACGTTGAGCAGATCGGCATAGTCGCGAACGGCCCGTTTGCTTAGAATATGCTGTTTAAGCAGATTTTTGAAATGCGCGGTCAGTGCGCTTGCCGATGACGGTGGGATGACTGTGGTAGTCGGTTGACCATAAATCCGGGCGGCATTGAGCAGAAAACTATACAGTAACGAACTGATGTAGGCTTGTTTATCGGGCTGATCGCTGAGATAAGCTGCTTCGATTTTCGCAAGTTGTCGCTGAAAATCAATGCTTTCGTCGGCCAGCAGATTGATCACCGGCCGTGCATCCGGGCCGAAAAACGGCAGTTCATTCAGCGAGTTCTGATTTTTCAGGTTATACAATACGTATTCGGCATCGAACAGTCCGTAAAAACCTTCTGTGTCCGGTGCACACTCATCTGCCCCGGTAATCATGCCCGCAGCTCGCAGAACTAGGCTGTTCGCTTCAGCCCGGTACGTCTGTAATCCATCGGTCAAAAGCAGATGCCCTTTTGTGATCAGAAAGAAATCATAATGAAAATTACGGGCTATGGGGATCGGAAGCCGGATGCGCTGAACATAGGCCTCGAGATGCCAGACGGCAAAGAAATTGTGCCGTCTGGTCTGATCTCCCGCCATTGGATAAATCGTTTCCGATTCTGCCTGCGGGCTGATAAACTCCCGGATGAATCGGTCCGGGTCGATAACCGGAATAGGGGTCCTGGCCATAACCCGTCATCACATCAGAATATTATTGACGGCCTGCACACGCTGGGGGAGGGCCGTTTCTCCGAGCATATCGCGCAGGTCTATTTCGATGTTGCGACAGATGGCCGTCATCGGTACGTCGTTGATGCTGTTCTCGAATGGATTTTCGCTCGTATCGCCCACCACTTCCATCGTGTTGAAAATCCAGGCAATAACGGTGTAGAACGGGACCGTCAGCCAGACGTGCCAGCCGCTGACACGCGCCATTTCGGTAAGCAGGCCGTAGGGCAATACGTAAATAAATACCCAGGTAAATACGTAGCTGAAAAAAGCGTACTGGCGCGGAAATGGAAACGATTTGATCCGTTCGCAGCCGCCCTGCTGGTTATAAAATTCGGCCAGCATCCGCTCCAGTTCAACGTGGTAGTAGTCAGTCAGGTGCCCGCCATCGCGCAGTTGCCGCAATTGTGCCGACTGTTGGCGAAGCAGGTACGTTGCCGGGTTCGGGTGTTTAATAAGGGCTTCGATGTCACTGACGGGCAGAAACCGACTCAGTTCTTTGTCCAGGCTGCATTGCCGGAACGCTTCAATACGTTCGATGACATCGTGGGCCGGATTAAAATGAAGATCCCAGACGGGTTTTTGCCGGAGTTGCACGCGCAGAGCAGTTATATAAGCCAGATGCCGATAGAACAATTGCTCACGAATACGCTGTAAATCAGCGTCCGACAGCGCATCTGCGTCCGAACCCGGAGTAATATAGTCGAGCACCATGATGGCCCACGATCGGCTGGCGTTTGTGATGCTGCCCCAAATTCGGCGGGCCTCCCAGAGCCGGTCGTAGGACGAGTTGTTTTTGAAACCAACGTAGAACGCAACGGCCGTGCCGATGGTGGCAACCGGGACGAACGGAAGGGCGAGAAATTTCCAGTCAGCAACCGTGTAGAGCAGACAAATACCCGTCGAATAGGCCACGAAGAGCAGAACAGACCGCCAGGCGAACGGAAAAACAATACGAAATGGAACACGTTTGGTAATGAACATGGGGAGGTTGTATTAGAAAGATTGGTTGGGGAAAGCTCTAAAATAATAGGTTTGTTGGTGAAAATAGGTAGAAAATTCATTGGGTGAGCAACGAACAGAAATTCATATCTTGCCGCCCGTAAAAACAAGCATATTCATGACCAACGTACTACAGGGCCAGATTGCCGTCATTACCGGGGCCAGCAGCGGTATCGGCGCCGGGGTAGCTAAATCACTGGCGGCTGCCGGAGCTACCGTCGTTATCAATTACCCCGTTGAAACATCGAAACCATCGGCGGATGCCGTATTGAAAGAAATCACCGACGCGGGCGGCACGGGCAGCGTGGCCCAGTGCGACGTCAGCAAGGAAGATCAGGTAATCAAACTCTTTGCCGATGTTGTGGCACAATACGGCACGGTCGATATTCTGATCAACAACGCTGGTTTACAGCGCGATGCGGCCTTCCATGAGATGACCCTCGACCAGTGGAACACGGTAATTAATGTGAACCTGACGGGGCAGTTTTTGTGCGCCCGCGAAGCCATCCGGGAGTTTCTGCGCCGGGGGCCACGCCCGGACGTATCGGCGGCTACCGGGAAAATTATCTGTATGAGTTCGGTGCATGAACTGATTCCGTGGGCGGGTCACGTGAACTACGCCACCTCTAAAGGCGGCATCAAAATGCTGATGCAGTCGCTGGCGCAGGAGTACGGCGACCGTCGGATTCGGGTCAACAGCATCTGTCCGGGGGCTATTCAAACCCCCATCAACCGCTCGGCCTGGGAAACGCCCGAAGCCCTCAACAGCCTGCTGACGCTGATTCCCTACAACCGCATCGGCCAACCCGCCGACATTGGTAACCTCGCCGTTTTTCTCTGCTCCGACCAGTCCGATTACATCACCGGGGCCAGCATTTTCATCGATGGTGGCATGACCGTCTTTGAAGGATTCGCCACGGGGGGATGAGTTGTTCGACGTTTGTAGTTCGTCGTTTGTGGTTTATGCCGCGCCTGAACTACAAACGACGAACTACAAACCACAAACTTATTTATGTCCACCGAACAACAACGCCTGAAAGACCCCGCCTGGCGGCAATGGGGACCGTACGTGTCTGACCGGCAATGGGGAACCGTACGCGAAGATTACAGTTCCAATGGCGATGCTTGGAATTTTACCACCCACGACATGGCCCGCAGCTATACGTATCGCTGGGGCGAAGAAGGTATTGCGGGTATTTCCGACGATACGCAACAGCTTTGTTTGGCCCTGACCCTCTGGAATGGCAAGGACCCGATTCTGAAAGAGCGGTATTTTGGCCTGACCAATGCCGAGGGAAATCACGGTGAAGACGTAAAGGAACTCTACTATTACATCGACAATACGCCCACGCATTCGTACCAGCGGATGCTCTACAAATACCCGCAGGCGGCCTATCCGTACGAATGGCTTCTGAAGGAAAATCGAAAACGCAGTCGTCTCGACCCCGAATTTGAATTGCTCGACACGGGCATTTTCGACGATGATCGGTATTTCGATGTCTTTGTGGAATACGCAAAAGCCGGACCGCAGGATATACTGATGACCGTTACGGTGCATAATCGCGGCCCCGAAACAGCCAGTTTGCACCTGCTGCCAACGCTCTGGTTTCGGAATACGTGGGTATTCGGCGACGACTCCGACGGAGTTCCTAATTACCGCCCTTCATTGGTACTCCAGCCCGACGGGGGTGTTTCGGTTGAAGATTCGGCGTTGGGGCGGTACGTCTTACACGCTGATGGGCAACCCGAATGGCTATTCTGCGAAAACGAATCCAACACCGCCCGCCTTTACAACACGCACACCGGTACACATTATCCGAAAGATGGCATTAATGATCACCTGCTGCACGGGGCGAAAACGGTCAATCCAGCGTACACGGGCACTAAAGCAGCCGCGCACTACATACTGAACATAGCTGCCGGAGCATCGGCCACGGTTCGTTTGCGATTGGAAGCGACCGGCCCGGCAGGAGCGGCTTGTGGGCAGCCCTTTACCGATTTTGACCAGCTTTTCAATCAGCGAAAAACCGAAGCCGACGAATTCTACGCGACCATTCAGCCACCCGACGCCACCGCCGACGAGAAACTTGTGCAGCGGCAGGCCTTTGCCGGGATGCTCTGGGGCAAGCAATACTATTATTACGACGTATCGCGGTGGCTGGCTGGTGACCAGAACAGTCTGCCACCGCCCCCCGAACGTGCAAACGGGCGTAACCGCACGTGGCTGCAACTCATCAACGCGGGCGTTATTTCCATGCCCGATAAGTGGGAATACCCGTGGTATGCGGCCTGGGACTGGGCTTTTCACTGCGTCGCACTGGCGATGATCGACCCCGGTTTTGCCAAACAGCAACTCATGATGCTCACCAACGAGTGGTTTATGCATCCCAACGGTCAACTGCCTGCCTATGAGTGGAATTTTTCGGATGTGAACCCGCCCGTGCAGGCCTGGGCTGCGTGGCGAATCTACCAGATGGGCTGTGAACGCGAGACCAACGGCGAGGAAGACTTGACGTTTCTGCGGGGTATTTTTCACAAAATGATGCTCAATTTCACTTGGTGGGTGAATCGGAAAGACGAAGCGGGCAATAATATTTTTGAGGGCGGTTTTCTGGGATTAGACAACATCGGCGTGTTCGACCGGAACACCGTTTTTCCGAACGGCAGCCATCTGGAGCAGGCCGATGGCACAAGCTGGATGGCTATGTATTCGTTGAACATGATGCGGATCGCCCTGGAACTGGCCCGCCACGACTCGGTTTACGATGAGATGGCGACCAAGTATTTCAACCATTTTCTG
>JANPJE010000401.1:0-3807 GCA_031425355.1 Spirosoma sp.
GGCGTTTATGTCGGTTATGACCGCATTACCGACAGTCTGACCAAAATCGGCAGTGCTAATCTCGAAGACCGCGTTTTCGGGTGGGTGGTGCTGTGCGTACTGGTGCCCATCGTTGTTGGCGGATTGATTCTGTTCGGCAAATACGCGTTGGAAGGAGAATATAATTTAAAGAGCCAACGAGTGAATGAGCAAAAGAGCGAATAGATTTGCGATTCGTTTTTCATTCCGGTCCGGCGTTCCGGTTGGCTCTTTCACCTTTTCGCTTTTTAAAACATGCTTATCCGAACCCTTGACGAGTACCAGACCGCTTACCAGAAAAGTGTTGAAGACCCCGAAGCCTTCTGGGCCGAAATAGCGCAGGAATTTCAGTGGCGCAAACCCTGGACCAAAACCCTGCAATGGAACTTCACCGAACCGTCGATAAAATGGTTCGTTGGCGGGAAACTTAACATTACCGAAAACTGTCTCGACCGGCACCTCGCCGAACGGGGCGACCAACCGGCCATTATCTGGGAACCCAACGACCCGCACGAAGCCAGCGTAACACTGACGTACCGGATGCTCCACGATCAGGTGTGCCGGTTCGCTAATGTGCTGAAACGTAACGGCGTTGTGAAGGGCGACCGGGTCTGTATTTACATGCCGATGGTGCCCGAATTAGCCATTTCCGTGCTGGCTTGCGCCCGAATCGGAGCCGTGCATTCGGTGGTATTCGGCGGTTTTTCAGCGCAGAGCATTGCCGACCGTATCAACGATGCGCAATGCAAAGTGGTGGTTACGGCGGATGGCGCGTATCGCGGAAACAAGGAAATTCCCCTTAAAAGTACGGTCGATGATGCGCTGATTGGCTGCCCGAGTGTGCAGAAAGTGATTGTGCTGACCCGTACGCGCACGCCGGTTTCGATGCTGAAAGGCCGCGACATCTGGTGGGAACAGGAACTCAAACAGGTCACCGCCGACTGCCCCGCCGAGGAAATGGACGCCGAAGATATGCTGTTCATTCTGTACACATCCGGCTCGACGGGCAAGCCCAAAGGCGTGGTGCATACGTGCGGAGGCTACATGGTGTACACAGCCTATACTTTCCAGAATGTGTTTCAATATAAACCCGGCGAAATATTTTTCTGCACGGCAGACATCGGCTGGATAACGGGCCACAGCTACATCGTGTACGGCCCGCTGGCCTGTGGTGCTACGTCGCTGATTTTTGAAGGAACACCCACGTTTCCCGACGCTGGCCGATTCTGGGGCATTACCGATAAGCACAAGGTCAACATTTTATACACCGCTCCCACCGCCATCCGGTCGCTGATGGGCTTCGGGCTGGACTACGTTAAAGGCCACGACCTGAGCAGCTTACGTGTGCTTGGCTCCGTTGGCGAACCGATTAATGAAGAAGCCTGGCATTGGTACGACGACAACATCGGCAAAAACAACTGCCCCATTGTCGACACGTGGTGGCAAACCGAAACGGCCGGCATTCTCATTTCGCCCATTGCCGGAATCACCAAAACCAAACCGACCTATGCTACCCTTCCGCTGCCGGGTATTCAGCCGGTGCTGGTAGATGAAAACGGAAAAGAAATCGAAGGCAACGGCGTTTCGGGAAACCTCTGTCTGAAATTCCCCTGGCCGGGTATTCTCCGCACCACTTACGGCGACCACGAACGCTGCCGCCAAACCTATTTCGCTACGTATCCGGGCCTGTATTTCACCGGCGACGGTTGCCTGCGCGACGACGATGGTTATTACCGCATCACGGGCCGCGTGGACGACGTTCTGAACGTATCGGGCCACCGAATTGGCACGGCAGAAGTCGAAAATGCGATTAACATGCACACGGGTGTGGTCGAAAGCGCGGTGGTGGGCTACCCGCACGACATCAAAGGACAGGGCATTTACGCCTACGTCATCACCGACGCCATGCCCGAAGACCACGACGCCGACCTGATGAAGCGCGACATTCTGGCGACCGTTACCCGCGTGATTGGCCCCATTGCCAAGCCTGACAAAATTCAGTTTGTTACGGGCTTACCCAAAACCCGTTCCGGCAAAATCATGCGCCGGATTCTCCGCAAAATTGCCGAAGGCGAAACCGGCAACCTCGGCGACACCACTACGTTACTGGACCCGGCGGTAGTGGATGAGATTAAAGCAGGAGCGATTTGAGTTACGATAAACAAAATAAGAAAAATGCCGGGCCATCAGGTCCGGCATTTTTTGTGCAGTTGAGTCGACTCAAAACGCCCAGTTTTTTGTTACAGCGAAGAAAACAATTCGGCACGTATCGCGCCGAGTTATGAACAGACGTCAACTGCCTGTCAAACCACCGTCTTATATATGCAACTTCTTTACAGTTATCTACGCCGTTATTGGGGGCTGCTGGCCCTTGCGCTGCTGCTGGCAACGATTAATCAGGTTTTCTCACTGCTCGACCCGTATATTTTTCGGAAAATTATTGACCAATACGTTGTTAAACCGGGTGGCTCGCTGCGAACCATCGACTTCTGGGGCTTCCTGAAAAACGGGGCGGGTGTCTTGATCTTACAGGCCCTCGGTGTGGCGATGGTGAGCCGCATTGCCAAGAATTTTCAGGATTACTACGTCAACGTGATTACCCAGCGGCTGGGCGCGCGGCTCTATACCGACGGTCTGCGCCATTCGCTCGAACTGCCGTATCAGGTGTTTGAAGACCAGCGGTCGGGCGAGACGCTGGGCAAATTGCAAAAGGTGCGGGCCGACGTTGAGAAGCTGATCCAATCGTTTGTGAATGTGCTGTTTACGTCGGTGGTGGGCATTGTGTTTGTGATGTGGTATGCCGCTACGGTCTATTGGCCCATTGCTCCAGCCTATTTCCTCACCATTCCGCTATTGGGTTTCGTAAGTTCGCTATTGAGCAAGAAAATCAAGACCGTACAGAAAACCATCGTGGCCGAAACCACTGCCCTTGCTGGTTCGACAACGGAGAGTTTACGCAATATCGAGCTGGTGAAAAGCCTCGGTTTAGCCCAGCAGGAAACCGAACGCCTGAACGCGACGACCGAAAAAATCCTGAAACTCGAACTCAAAAAAGTGCGCTACATCCGGTCGCTGTCGTTTGTGCAAGGCACGTTTGTAAATCTGCTCCGCAACGCCATCATGCTGCTCATGCTGTTTCTGGTGGTGCAGGGCAAGATTACCGTGGGCGAATTTTTCTCCTTGTTTATTTACTCGTTTGCCATTTTCGGGCCCTTGCAGGAGTTGGGTAACATCATCAATATCTACCGCGAAACGGAAGCGTCGCTGGCTAATTTTCAGCAGATTCTGGATACACCCCGCGATGTGCAACCCGTTCATCCGCAGCCGGTCAACGCGCTCAAAACGCTGGCTTTCCAAGATGTGCACTTCAAACACCTCACCGCCGAAACTCCCGCCCTCGACGGTATTTCGTTCGAGGCCGAAGTTGGCGAGACGGTTGCATTTGTTGGTCCAAGCGGTTCCGGTAAAACGACGCTTGTGAAGTTATTGGTCGGTTTGTACAAACCGTTACGTGGTCAGATTTTGTACAACGACATTCCCGGTTCAGACGTAGATCTGGATGAACTTCGGGAGCAAATCGGCTTTGTCACGCAGGATACGCAGCTTTTTGCCGGAACCATCCGCGAAAACCTACGCTTCGTGGCGCCCAACGCGACCGACGCCGAATGCCTGACGGCTTTGCATCAGGCAGCCGCCGACACGCTGCTGGCCCGCGCTCCGCAGGGATTGGATACGGTTATTGGTGAGGGTGGCGTGAAAGTGTCCGGGGGCGAAAAACAACGGTTGAGC
>JANPJE010000402.1:0-10100 GCA_031425355.1 Spirosoma sp.
TCTCGCGTGAATAACCAAATCGCGCCCACCACAGAATCCCGGCTCAGCAGCAGAAAATTATACGCCATAATGCCCAGAATACTGGCAAACGCCGACTCATAAACGGCGTACTCACGCTGCCCGCCCGATAGTGGCTCTACCGTTTGAATCGTTACCGTGCTACTGACAATGGAGAACGGTAGTGCCGCAATCAGGCAATGGTAAAATGAATCGTTCAGAAGCAGATAAAGCATTCCGGCCATGAGCAACGTACCACCCGCAATGGTCAGCAGCGACGCCAGCAGTGTTCGCCGGAGTACACTCAGTCGGTCGGTGTGGAGTTCGAGGTCGAGACCGCCTTCCAGCACAATCAGAATCAGGCCCAGCGTACCCAGCGTGGGCAGAATGGCGTTGACATAAGGCACCTGAACATCAACGTATTCGGTAACCTGACGAGTAATGATACCCAACAATAGCAACAGCAAAACAGATGGTGTTTTGAAACGGCTGCTAAACAAGTCGAAGGCGTAGGAAATCAGTACCGATAAACTCAGGACTATAATTAAAATAGATGAATCCATGCGGCAAGATAAGGCGGGAAGTGGGTAAGTAGTAAGTGGTAAGGAGTAAGTGGCTAACGCATGTTCTGTTTTCGCGTCGGCCACTTACTCCTTACCACTTACTCACTTATTACTATTTCCGGGCGTAGTAAAGTAGATTGACGGATGAAGCCCCCGCTCGCTCACTGATCGTGAAAAAGCCCTTCCCATCTTTGTCGAAACAAATGGCCTCGCCCTGGGTCTCTATCCGGGTAACCAACGCCCGCCGGGTACCATATTGCAGCGCATCGGCAACGCTCTGACCGGCAAGGCGCTTCCAGTAATAGGTATTGGTGTAGGTCCGAACCAGAATTTCGGTTCCGTCGGGTGATATAGCGGCCCCCGTTACGTAGTTGGCGAGACCTCCACCTAAATTTGGTATTTCGCCATAGTCGACGGCGGTGGTCAGGTCGCTGGTATTTTGCGGATAAGCCAGTCCGTACAGGTGTACAATCTGTTCGCGCTTCGAGATGATAAAAATATCTTTTGTCAGGGGGTCAACAAACATGGCTTCGGCATCGCGCGGACCTTGAGGATAGCGGAAGTTGATCCGGTCGATCTGCGTAATTGGCGTTTGCAGGGTCGCTGGCTCGGATATGCGGTAGATCTGAACGGCTTGACTCTGAGCGTCGTTATCGCCGATGTCGCCGATGTAAATGTAGTTCGTTCCGGCATTCGGACCCGGCCCTGTAGCCAGCTCTTCCCAATCCCGGTTACCAATGGTAGGGACCGTTATTTTGCCTTTCACTTTGCCGTCATGCCCCAGCAGAACCAGTTCGGCAGGGGTGCCGCTGTCCTGATGAATCCAGACATTGCCGGGTTGACTGCGGCTATCGGCCATGCCCGATGCTTCGTCGATCTGGCCGGGAGCCACGGGCGTGGCGGTTGGTTCTGAAGCAAAATTGGCCTCGTAAACACTGGGAACGCTGAGTTTACACGCAGCCGCAGCCAGCCCTAAAACCAGCAAAATGGAAGTACGCATGAAATTTTTCGGTTGATTCAATTACCAAAGTAACGAATGGAATAGCAGAAATGATGAAAAGACCGTCTACATTTAAGCAACCGGTTCGTTGCAGCGCTGGTGAGAATCTGCATTACACGGGCAATAAAATTCGGAACGTAGCGCCTTGCCCCGGTCGTCCTTCAGCTACGATATATCCCTGGTGGTTGTCAACAACCTTCTCCACAATGGCCAGTCCGATGCCGGTTCCCTGGTATTCACTTCGATTATGAAGCCGCTGGAACACCTGAAAAATGCGGGCGGCCTGTTTCGGATCGAACCCAATGCCATTATCAATTACTTCAATCAGGTAAAATGAACGCTCGGTTTCGTTGGCCGACAGGACAAACCCGGATAAGTCCCGCCCGAATACCCGGCGGCTTGTCAGGCTAATGACGGGTGGCTCAGCGTCATGGCCCGTTTTTGTAAACTTCAGGGCGTTACTAATCAGGTTCTGGAAAAGCTGCCGCAGTTGGGCCTCATCGCCCCGAACGGTGGGTAATGGCTCGATCTTTATGTCCGCCTGTTTGTCGGCAATGGCCGTTTCAAGGTCGTTCAGTACGTCGTCCACTACGTCATTAAGGTTAATAGGCCCAACCGTTTCGCGTTTGGTAGCAATGCGCGAATAGGCCAGTACATCCTTGATGAGCACTTGCATACGGGCGGCAGCCGACTGCATACGGCTGATTATGTCCGCCCCTTCCGTCCCGATAACCGGCGCGTAGTGCGATTTAATAATGTCGCCAAACGCCTGAATTTTACGCAGGGGTTCCTGCAAATCGTGGCTCGCCACGTAAGCGAACTGCTCCAGGTTTTTGTTGGACCGTTGCAGATCAACAACCGAGTTTTCCAACTGCTGCTGGAGTTGTTTGAGCGGGGTATAATCGCCAAAAGTGACCAGTACGTCGTTGCCCGACTTTGTCGTCATAATGTCGAGCCACACATCAATCCCACTGCCATTATAGTGAAAATCAAACCGTTGCGATTCGCCCGTGGCATACGTTTTGTAATAGGCATCAAACAGGCCGTTGGTTTTGTAATCGGGAAACCAGGTGCTCCCCAGCGCACCAATCACCCGTTCTGGTTCCTGGCCAACGTAGGACGCTAATTGCCGGTTCGCCAGCCGGAATCGAAAATCGACGACCTCGCCATTCTTACTCCAGACGGGGCTAAACAGGAAAATACCCGTTTGGCAGGTGTCGACAACGGTCTGCAATTCAGTGGCTGAGGCTTCTAATCGCTGCTGGAGTTTTTTGAGTTCAGTATAATCGGAGAACGTAACCAGCACGTCGTTACCAATTTTAACGACCGTATAATTTTCCCAGGAATCAATAATGTCGGCCTCAAAATGAAAGTTGAAATGCTGCGTCCGGCCCGTTTCAAAAATAGCCACGTACCGGTTAAACAGGCCATTGGTCAGGTAAGCGGGAAACCAGCGGGAAACCAGTTCGCCTGTTAATGCGTCCGGCTCCTGGCCTACATAGCTGGCAATCATCTGGTTAGCTGTGCGAAAGCGAAAATCAATAATTTTGCCTGCTTCGTTACGAACCGGATTAATCAGAAAAATAGCAACCTGCGCCGTGTCAATCACCGTCCGAAGTTCATCTGCCGACCGTTCGATGGACAGCGTTGCCCGCTTCAAAACGGATACATCGGTAAAGGTCACGACAAAGCCATCGTCTAATTTCTGGGCCGAAATGTCAAGCCAGAAATCCAGCCCATCGTGATTATAATACGTTTCGGTGCGGGCAGGCTCGCCCGTTTCAACCGTTTGAACATACTTGTCAAATAAGCCGGTTTGCTTATTACCGGGGAACGTACTGAGCAGCCGCGTACCCAGCAACTCGCCGGCCGACTTGCCCACCAACTGGCAGGCTGCTTCATTGACCGACAGAAAGGCAAAATCCTGAATCTCGCCCGTAGAATCCCGGATGGCTTCAAATGCCATAATCCCGTTAATTGACCCATTGAGCACACTGTTGAGCAAATTTGCCTGCCGTTCAACCGCTTTTTGTGCCTGTTTTAAGGAGGTATAATCGGTAAAGGTTACCAGCACATCATCGCCAAATTTTATGGCTTTTACGTCGAACCATACGTCAAATCCATCGACGTTATAGTTGATCTCGAATCGTTGCTCTTCGCCGGTTTTGTAGGTATGCCGGTAGCGGTCGAACAGGCCGGTTTCGCGGTAACTGACAAACCAGTCCGACGCGACAGCCCCCGTCAGCGATTCGGGCGTTTGCCCCACAAGGGCCGCCACCATACGATTGATGGTTTTAAACCGAAAATCAATGTGTTGACCCGCTTCGTCAAAAATGGGGCTAAACACAAAAATACCCGTTTGCGAGCTGTCAATAACGTTCTGTAAGTCCGTAGCCGATTTAGTAATTGCCCGTGCGGCCTGTTTCTGCTCGGTGATGTCGTTGCCCATCACCACAATACCGTCGTTCAGTTTGGTAATCGACGTATTGTACCAGACGTTGGCAATCGGATAATACTGCTCCGTATGGATCGACTGGCCCGACTCGATTACCTGACAAAATAACTCAAACTGGCCTGACTGGCGGGAATCAGGGTTGATAGTAAGCAGCGTTTTACCCACTACATCAATTCCCAAACGCGACTGCACGTTGGCCCGGCCCCGCTCATTGACCAAGCGAACGCTAAAATCCTGAATGTGATTAGTTTGATCGCGAATGGCTTCGTAAACGAACACCGTGTTGAGCGACGTATTGAGAATGCTGTCGAGCAGCGTTCGCTGGCGTTCGTTCTCCAGCGTGACCCGCTTGCTGTCCGTAATATCGTTGAAGGTGATAACGAAACCATCGTCCAATTTACTGACCGCTACGTCATACCAGCCCGATACATTGTCCGCTTCATAGGGTATCTCAAATCGCAATGGCTGGCCCGTTTCAACAACCGTAACGTACTGATCGAACAGCGATTGTGGTATGCCGGGAAAACGCTCCATCATCAGCCAGCCGGGCGTTTGATCGGGCAGCCCAAGTGCTTTTACGGCGGTAGAATTCACATTGATGGACCGAAAATCACGAATGCGACCAGACTGACCAGCCGTTACGGGTGCATCTGGTGCCCCAACGGATTCCCGAACGGCTTCGTAGGCAATGACACCACTCAATGACGCGTTCAGCGTACTCTCAAAAAGATGGTTCCGCCGTTCGTTTTCCAGGACAATGGCCTTCGGTGTCGTTAATGAGCGGGCTATTCCCAGCACACCATCGCCCGCTCTGGAATACGTCACCCAAAACCACTGGTTAATAATGGCGTTGAAATATTCAAATTCCATGGACGTACCACTTTCCAGCACATCAGACAAGGGCTTGAACATTTGCCTCCCTAAATTCGGATCATGGGAATTTCCGTAGCGGATCGATGTACCTATCGACACCTGATAGCCGCCCAGCAGTGTTTGCTTAGCCTTCAGATTGGCATAGTCGATGATAAAGTCGACAACGGGATTCTGGCTCACCTCTGCAATATCACCGGCTTCACTATTTACTTTACGAACAGCACGCATCCACAACACATTGTCAGGTAAATGGTCAAAAAGCTGGGGTAAAGAAAGTTGAACGGGAAAATCGGTGAGCATCAGATCAATAACGTTGGCGGACACGAAGACCGGATAAAACAGTTCAGCAAGTTACTTAATTTTGGTTTATGCCGTTGATTGATAACTTATTTTGGCTTTGTGTACATAGCTGTTTCGATGATCATTTATAAATACTCATTAGTTTCCGGCTTGTTCGTCCTTTATAAATCGAATATCATTCTCAACTTATCATCTGTTTTATGCGAACTACCCTAACCTGCCTGTGTGCCGCGCTGCTGCTTGGTTTATGCATTAGTTTCACCAGCCGACCAACTGCCGACGGCTGGGTCAGTATTTTTGATGGCAAGACGCTAACGGGCTGGAAAGCCGCCGAAAATCCCGCTACGTTCAGTGTTCAGGATGGCGCCATCGTTGTAGCGGGTCCGCGAGCGCATCTGTTCTACGATGGGCCGGTAAATAATCACTCTTTCAAAAATTTCGAGTGGAAAGCGCAGGTCAAAACCAAACCCGGCTCCAACTCCGGGATGTTCGTGCATACGGCCTATCAGGAAACGGGCTGGCCGTCGAAAGGCTATGAAATTCAGGTAAATCAGACCCACACGGACTGGCGCAAAACGGGCAGCGTATATGCCCTTCAGGATGTGAAGGCCGTATTTGTTAAAGACGACGAGTGGTATACCGAGCACATCATTGTGCAGGGAAAAAAAGTGACGATCAAAATCAACGACAAAGTTATCAACGACTACGCCGAACCCGACAGCATCAGCCGGGCCAATTCAGGCAAAAAACTCAGCAGTGGTACGGTTGCTCTTCAGGGTCACGATCCCAAAAGCATCGTCTATTTTAAAGACATCATGATAAAAGTGCTGCCCGATTGAGGGATTACAACGAACTATAGGCACGTTAATTTTATGGACAGGATTACAGCCGGGCCGACGCTCGGATTGACAAGATAGCCACATTGGTAAAATCCGAGCGTCGGCCCGGCTGTAATCCTGTCCATAAATAATTGGTTGCAGACCTGACCGGTACACATCTTCCGCTATTTACATAGCTTACGCTACGGGCTGACCCGTAAACCATATTGCCTGTTTTGAGTTCTATAGACAGACAAAATCGCCTTACCGTTATGAAACATTTCACCACCCTGACTGAAGCCATGGAAGACCTCCGTGAGCGCGGCTACACTCATGAATTCGGTCCGAAAAAAGATTTTCTGGAAGAAAAAAGCACCGAGACTAAACTGAAAGGCGAAGAATTTACCGTCGATGAGTTTCACCGATTCGAGGGTGCATCGGACCCCGGCGACGAAATGACCCTGTACGCCATCACGGCATCGAACGGTATGAAGGGCGTTTTTGTGTCGCCACAGGGAACGTATGCCAATGAAGTATCGCCCGAACTAATGGCAAAATTCAACGTTTCCGACCGCGCTAATGTCAACACTGATGGTGCTGTGAAGCCAATTGATACCATTATTGCCGATCAATAGTCATTTCTCTGATATTTGCAAGAATTACAACCCGGAAGATGAAAATTTTTCCGGGTTTTTGACTATATTTGCGGCCCTTACAAAAATAAGGCGTTCTTTTTCGTGCTGATAAACTATGAAGTTATCCGAATTTAAATTTGATTTACCCGAAAGTCTCATTGCCAAATACCCAGTTGAGCGGGGCGAATCACGGCTGATGGTTATTGACCGGAAAGCCAAAACTATTGAACACAAGCAATTTTCGGATATGCTGAGTTATTTCGGCGACGGCGATGTGATGGTGATCAATAACACCAAAGTTTTTCCGGCGCGGCTGTACGGCAACAAAGAAAAAACAGGTGCTAAAATTGAAGTTTTCCTCCTGCGCGAACTGAACCGCGAGATGAAACTATGGGATGTTCTTGTGGACCCCGCCCGCAAAATACGCGTAGGGAACAAGCTTTATTTCGGTGATAGTGACCTGGTAGCCGAGGTTATTGACAATACCACCTCGCGAGGACGTACCATCCGGTTTTTGTTCGATGGCAACCACGATGAGTTCATGAAAGCGGTGGATCAGTTAGGCGAAACGCCTATTCCACGCGAAATGAACCGGGAAGCTGAAGAGGCTGACCGCGATGATTATCAGACAGTTTTTGCCCAGCACGTTGGGGCTGTAGCGGCTCCTACTGCCGGTATGCACTTCACCCGCGCCATGATGAAGCGTATGGAAATCAAAGGTATTGATTTCGCGCCCGTCACGCTGCACGTTGGATTAGGTACGTTCCGTCAGGTAGATGTTGAAGACCTGACCAAACACAAAACCGATTCAGAGAATTACAAGATTCCCGAAGAGTCGTCGAAAATTGTCAACAAGGCTCTCGATGCGGGCAAACGCGTATGTGCTGTTGGTACTACGTCGCTGAAAGCCATCGAGTCGTCAGTGTCGGCCAACAGTCGGTTGAAGCCGGTTGAAGGCTGGACAGACCGGTTTATCTTCCCGCCGTACGAATTTAAGATTGCTAACTCGCTGTTAACCAGTTTGCATCTACCCGAATCGATTCTAATTATGATGACCAGTGCCTTTGGTGGTCACGAACTCATCAAGGAAGCGTATCAGGTGGCGATCAAAGAAAAATACCGTTTTTTCAGCTACGGCGATGCGATGCTGATTATTTAAGTTGGTAAGCCAGTAAGTAATTAAGTGGTAAGTAGTAAGTAATTTTGTCGCAGGTGTTCTCACTTATGACTAATAACTTACTACTTACCACTAATTTTTTTGCCATCATCGTTGCCGGGGGCAGTGGCAGCCGCATGAAGTCGGATGTGCCGAAACAATTTCTGATTCTGAACGGCAAACCGATTCTTCAGCACACCATTGAGCGATTTCTGGCCGTTTCATTTCCCATCCAAATCATCCTCGTTCTGCCCGCCCGCGACGTACCTGTTTGGGAACAACTGTGCGAACAACACGATTTCTTTCCTTCTGGTGTTCAGAGTATTACAGGCGGAAATTCCCGCTTCCAATCGGTACGTAACGGGCTGAACGCAATTGACGCAGGTACTGGTTTAGTAGCTGTCCATGATGGCGTTCGGCCATTTGTTTCCCTGGAAATCATACAGACCAGTTTCGAGACAGCCGCCCGCACCGGCTCCGCCGTTACGTGCGTCCCCGTAAAAGATTCCGTCCGGGTTGTTGAGGCCGATGGCATCAGTAAGGCCGTTGACCGCAGTCAGTATCGATTGGTGCAAACGCCCCAAACGTTTCAACTGGACTTGTTCCGGCAGGCTTTCCAGATTGATGAGCAACCGTTTTTCACTGACTGCGCCAGCGTGATGGAATACGCCGGTTTTCCCGTTACGCTCATCGAGGGATCGTATGAAAATATCAAAATCACAACGCCGGAAGATCTGAAACCGGGATTTTCATGATTTTATTGACTGACTATGATGGCTCATCAACAGCCTTCTGTGAAAGCGAAATCACAGTCGGTCAGGGTAATCATAAAAATCCCGGTCAGAAATAGCATCCAGTAACCCCGCCAACTGCTCGTCTGTTGTAAGCGGATTCATGAGCGAAACGCGCAAATACACCTTTCCGCGCAAGGTAGTCTGGACAATATAATACGTTCCTTCTTTGACCAACCTCGCCCGAATTTGTGAGTTCAGCGCATCGAATTGGTCGGGCGTGTGGCCAGTGCCGACGTACCGGAAGCAAACGATATTGGCTTCCGGCTCAACAGCCAGTTCAAATTCGGGACGGCTGCGGACTTGTTCGGCGAAACGTTTTGCCAGCCCGTACAGCGTTTCTACGTTGGCGGTAAAAATTTCTTCGCCATACGTTCGCAGTGTCGTGTAAACTTTCGCGCTCATCATCAGCTTCGTGCATTCAAACGCCCGCTTGCCGGAGTTAAACCAGTCTTTGGCCGTCGAATCTGCCCAGAGGTACTGCGCTTTCTGCTGAAATGTCCGGTACGAATCGGCGTCACGCCTGTAAAGCACGGCGGTAACCAACGCCGGAATCATCATCATTTTATGAAAATCCACTACGACCGAATCAGCCCGTTCGATGCCTCGCACGAGTGGCCGGTACGTATCCGATAACATAACCGCTCCGCCATGTGCGCCATCGGCATGAAACCAAACGTTATGTTTTTGACAGAAATCAGCAATAGCAGTCAGGTCATCATACGAACCGGTGGACGTTGAACAACAACTCCCGATTATGGCGAACACTTTGATTCCCTGCGCGTTAGCTTGTTCCAGAGACGATTCGAGTAGTTCGGTACGCATCTGAAAACGGTCGTTGGTCGGAATTTTGATAATGCCCTCCGTACCAAGTCCCATAATGCGAGCCGCCCGATCCACACAATAATGCGCTTCTTCCGATACCATGATGGCCAACCGATTGGTTGAGCCCTGTTCCCACACGTCGGTTGGCGCACAAACAGCGCGAGCCGTGAGCAGGGCCGTCAGGTTGGCAAGTGTCCCGCCGGACGTAAGTAGACCGCCCGCATCTGGACCTAACTGCATTTTTGCGGCCAGCCACTGCGTCACGATACGTTCGAGCGAATTAGCCGTCATGCCCATTTCGTAAACGGCCTGTCCCTGATTCAATAGCCCTGTCAGCAAGCCGGTTAGAGCCGCCAGCGGCAACGGTGGCGCTACCTGATGACCCATAAAGTGCGGGTGGTGCAAATGGATAGATCGCTTCACGATCTCCGAAAACAAGGGCAATGGATCGGGATTAACGGGTTTAGCAAAATCAGTCTGCCAGTACGTCAATTGCTCGTCTGGCTCAACGTAATTCAAAACGGAACCTTTAGCCTGCTGTGACTGGGCAAGGTGATCGGCGAGCAGATCCACTAACGCATGGCCCTGTTGGCGAAACACGTCGGGCGAATAAGCGGCAAGAAGATTATCATTCATGATAGGATGGAAAGGAAGAGGAATGTTATGCGGTTTATTCCGGTATGAACT
>JANPJE010000403.1:0-2184 GCA_031425355.1 Spirosoma sp.
CCGCTTCCGGCCAACATTGCTTTTCTTTATACCGCCAAACAAATAATTTCGTTTGAAGAGATAGAAAAAGGTATGAAATTAGCTTTAAAGAAAATGTAGAGTGAAAAATTAAGAGTGAAGATTAGCGTCAACCGCGTGCCACTCTTTAGTTTATTCTACATCGCTCCGGCAACCCGGTTTTCACTCTACATTCTTCACTCTGTATGCGCTTCACAAAACGCCTCACGCTCTTAGCCTCGTCAGTCATTGTGGCGGCTGGCATTGGTTTTTTCTCGTTTAAAAACGACGACCGGTTTTTCGAGATCGCCCGCAACCTCGACATTTACGCTACGTTGTTTAAGGAACTGAACCTGTATTATGTGGATGAAGTGAACCCCAATCGCATGGTCAAAACCAGCATCGACGCTATGCTGAAGGCCCTCGACCCGTACACCAATTTTTTCGCGGAAGACGAAATCGAGGATTATATGACCATGACCACAGGCCGCTACAACGGCATTGGTGCGCTCATTGGACAGCGGCAGGGAAAAAGCATTGTGCTGATGGTGTATGATGGCACGCCCGCCGAAAAATCGGGGCTGCAAATCGGCGATGAGGTGATCAAAATTGACGGTGTGGACATTAAAGCCCGCAAAGAAGCCGATCCGGGTAAATTGCTGAAAGGCCAGAACAACACCGCCGTAAAACTAACCGTTCGACGGTACGGGCAAAAAGACCCGGTAGAGTTGAGCGTCATCCGCGACGTAGTGAAAATGACCAACGTGCCCTATTACGGCATGGTTTCTGACGAAGTTGGGTACATCGACCTGAAAGATTTTACGGCAACTGCTTCGCGGGAAGTCCGTCAGGCGTATCAGGAGTTGAAAGGCAAAGGCATGAAAAAACTCATCCTCGATGTTCGCGAGAATCCGGGTGGGTTGCTCAATATGGCGATTGACATCTCCAATATTTTTATCCCGAAAGATTCGGAAGTCGTTACCACGAAAGGCAAAGTGACTGAGTGGAACAAGACCTACACGGCTCTGAACCCACCGCTGGACCTCGAAATGCCGATTGTGGTACTGACGAACAATCACAGCGCGTCGGCCGCCGAAATTGTGGCGGGCGTGATTCAGGATTACGACCGGGGCGTGTTGGTGGGGCAACGAACCTACGGCAAGGGACTGGTGCAAACCACCCGCGAATTATCGTTCAACACCAAGCTCAAAATTACGACAGCAAAATATTATATTCCGAGCGGACGCTGCATTCAGGCTATCGACTACAGCCACCGCAACGCCGACGGCAGCGTTGGTAAGATTCCCGATTCGCTTAAAACGGCATTTAAAACCAAAGCTGGTCGGGTGGTGTATGATGGCGGGGGCGTTCTTCCAGACGTGGTCGTTGAGGCCCAGACACCAACGCCTATTGCCTTAAGCCTGACCAACAAAGGCCTGATTTTCGATTACGCGGTGAAATACCGGCACGAGCACGCCAGCATCAAACCCGCCCGCGAGTTTCGGCTGACCGACGCCGAGTACACGGAGTTTGGCAAATGGCTCGGCGACAAGGAATATGATTACACAACGCAGGTTGAAAAAGACCTCGGTACGCTCGAGGCATCGGCCAAAAAAGAAAAGTATTTCGACCAGATTCAGGACCAGCTAAAGTCGCTCAAGACTAAAATGTCGCACAGCAAAGATGCTGATCTGAATACGTTCAAACCAGAATTAAAAACGTTACTGGAGCAGGAAATAGCCGGGCATTATTACCTGCAAAAAGGCATTAAGGAAGCTTCGTTTGCTACCGACCCCGAAATGAAAGCCGCTCTTGATCTGTTCAAAGATATGGGACGGTATGGGACAATTTTGAAAGGAAAGTAAAAAATTCAGGAGACCATTTTTTTAGTAGAATCTGTAAAACCGTACCGATAATCCAGTACGGTTTTATTATAAGGTTTATAGCCGTTTGTCGTCTACAAAAGCTAAACATCAAGCTGTTTAAGTACGTGTTTTTAATGAGAATGATAGAGATTTACATCAAATAATCAGTAGCTTGCAAGGGGAGGTGGGTCTAAAATTGAAAACAAAAGCATCCAATGAGCATACAGATTAGTTTGTATCATTCGTAGCTACATAATTATTTTCATTCCAGTCAAGCGTGTGCTGGCGATTTTACTATGCAAACAGATTTACAATTGATAAT
>JANPJE010000404.1:0-3823 GCA_031425355.1 Spirosoma sp.
TCGAGGTTCAATCCAAGACCACCCAGCAAACCACCGGGCATGGCCATGTAGCCAATTGGGTAAATACCCCAGCCGATGAGCACGAAGTTGCGGAGTAACCGTACTGCTTTGGCAACTTCAGGATTGGGTGACCGGTCGGCAACCTGCTTCACACTGCCTATCGTTGCTTCATACACAATGCCTATGTAACCCAGCGTCGATACGGCTCCCCAGATAATCGTATTGGCTGGGTCAATTGATTCGCCGATGTAGCCCGTAACGAGCATGAACACGGAGTATCCAACCAGCCGCCACAGGGTTGAAATTTTGCCACCGTACGGTTTAATGAGCAGGTAAAACTCCACGCACATGAGTGGTACGGTGAGTGTCCAGTCGATATACCTGAACTCCGTTGGCGAGGTTTTGGTCTCAAGCCATACGTCGCGCATGTAGAAGTAGTGGACGGCCGCAATCATGGTAATCAATCCTGAGATTAACATGGATGTTTTCCACTTGTTGTCGACCTGACTGCGCTCCATAAAAAAGAACACCGATGCAGCAAACATGGCCATATAGCCCGTGAAGAACGTGAATCCAATCACGTCGCCTGGCTGGAGTGCCTCCAGCAGAATTGAGTTGATTTGATTAAGCATAAAAGTAAAAAGTGTAGTGAATGAGGTAAATGATGATACTGAAATGTTGCTAAAACTTACTGGAATCGTAACAGAGTGTTTTTGATATTTGTTTAACTATTATTAAAAAAGTTTCAACAAATATTTTTTACCAAGTTAATCGTCATAAAAAAATCCCCATTGTAAACCAGTAGCAGGTTTATGATGGGGATTTTTATTAAGTTAATGCGCTGTTCTACAGTGTGTTAGTCTTGATATTTAGCTGATGCATTATTTGGATATGGGGCAGTGTAATCAGTGAGAGCAAAATAAATAAACAGGGCACCGGATCGAGGTGAGGGACATAGGTGGACCAGATAACTGTGCAACCCAGCAAAAAACCGAAGGCAACAACGGTTAATGGAATCGACTGCCGCCAGATTTCCCATATGGGCCGGTTGGTCGATGGTCGTTGCAGGTAAGACCGGATGGTGCCAAACGAACTCAGCGAATGCCAGCCCCCGAAATACAGCATGAAAGCGGGCAGGAGCGGGAGCGGGTACGTCAGTAAAAGGATCACCCCCAACCGCACCAGCCGCCAGCCATTCATACGCACCGGGTACTGTCCAAAGGCCAGCATGGCAAGCACCACCGTCAGCGTAGCCCAGCCCCGCAATACTCCTCCAGCCTGGCTGGCAACTCCCTGCCAGAGTTGCATGGTTTGTGCATCATTTTGCACGATGCGGGCCAGAATGGGCGTTGTTTCGGCCGCGTGTGTGAGCAGAATGAACGCCAGTATAAGCCCACCTTCCACCAGGCGCGTGAGCGACCAGTACGAATTGTCGGGGGCATTTTCGAGGTCCGTCTCCCCAAAGTGCCAGGCCGAAATCAGTAGAAAAAGCACCAGACTCAACACGGGAAAAAACAACCAGCCAACGCCATAAACCGCAATCATCAGCAGGTATTTTGCGATGAATACGCGCATTGAAAACGGTTGATTCTGCCGCGTGCTACGTTCCCGTTCAATGAGGTGATCGAGCGCACCGTGCGGAATTCCGGCTACCAGCAACAATCCGGCACAGAAAATAAGCTGAACAACTCCCGGCAACGGACCAACCCAGTACTGGTAACTGACCAGCAACAGCCCCGCCACTATGGTCAGACTGGTGGGTGTCTGTATCACGCGATTCTGCAGCGAACTCATCATAGCCTGAATCAATTGGTTAATCGTCAGTCCTGTAAGTTCCTGTTGGGGATAAAGGTTTAAGTCCGGGATCAGGTACGGGTGGAAAACGGCTGTTATATGTAGGCGATGCAATCCATTTCGACCAATGAATTGCCGGGCACTCCGCCATACACCGCCACCGTTGTACGCACGGGCGGCTTATTGCCAAATCGGCCTTTATACACTTCGTTCATGCCTTTGTAATCGTTGAGGTCGTGCAGGAAAACGCTCACTTTCAGCACTTTCTGCATCGACGAACCGGCCTTGATCAATTCTTTTTCAAGCTCTTTCAGCACCTCGTCGGTGTGTAGTTTTATGTCGCCTTCTTTGTGATAGCCTTTGCCCGCTACAAACACCAGATTACCCAGTTTGGTCGAGCCGGAAAAGAGCGGGACGTCATCCTGCATTACTACGTTGAAGACTTCTTTTTGGGCAACCGGTTCGGCTACGGCTTTGGTTGCGGCACTCAGGCCGACGATACCGGCGACAGAAGCGAAAAGACGTTTTAAACTGGAACGGCGTTGTGTTTCCATGAGACTATTGACAGGGTTAAATATTATTTTTTACTCTTTGCGGTGGGTTTTCGCTTCGGCGCGTCTTTCCCGCTCAGCGCAATTCTGACATCATTGACTTCATCAGTGGTGATGGCATCGGCGGTGTTGCCGAAGTTTTTGCGGATATGCGTCAGTACTTCGGCAATATCTTCATTTTTCAGAAAACTATGCTGCGGCATAACACCGTTATACGACTGGCCCTTCACCTCAATTGGCCCTTCCAGCCCTTTTAACAGCACTTCGATCAGCTTTTTTCGGTCGCCAAGTACCCATTCCGAACCGGCCAGGGGTGGGAATCGCTGCGAGTCGCCGAGGCCGTTACGCTGGTGGCAGGCCGAACAGTAGACCGCATAGACTTTGCTGCCCAACACGGGTTTGTCTTTATCCAGATTGTCGGTAACGATGTCGGGATTGCGGATGTGCGACAGGGTTTTACGCTTCTCCATCTGCGCCAGTTGTGCAGCCCCAAAATTCGGCTTGTTGCCCTTGTACGTAACGCGCCAGATTTTACCCTTCTCCGTCTCCGCGAAATACAGTGAACCGTCCGGTCCCATCGCAATGCCCATAGGCCGGTAGGCGGCATCGCTTACGTTCACGATGGGATCGACACCCGCAAAGCCATCGGCAAATACTTCCCAACGGCTTGACGGTGAGCCATTTTTGTCGGGAATAAAGCCGATGAAATAACCCGCCTGCGGGTAGGGAGCGCGGTTGGTAGAGCCATGAAAAGCGATAAACGCGCCGTTTTTATATCGTTCCGGAAAACCATTTGCTGCCCCGGTTCCCTGATAGAATAATAAATCGTTGGGTGCCCAGTGCGCCGGAAATCCCTGAATTGGTTTCTCATAATCGCCACAGCGGCCAATCGCTTCGCCATCGCCACCGTACTCCGGATTCAGCACTTTCCGACCCTTGATCTGGTCATAATAGCAGTAGGGCCAGCCGCCGTTCATGCCGTCTTTCACCCGAAAAAACTCTTCGGACGGAAACACCGCACTTTGCCATGGCGAGTACACATTGGCCCATAGCATGAGCAAATCGTCGCGCCCATGTTGCAGCGCGTACAGCGTATTGTCGACGGGATTCCAGTCCATGGCCAGCACCGAGCGCAGGCCGGTAGCGTACCGGTAGCCATCTTTTTGGGTCTGCCCGATTTTGTTGGCGTCGAACCGCCAGATTCCGCCGTGATCGTCGAGCATGGGGCAGGGGTCGATTCCCGCCGAACTGGGCAGCCGGTTTTTCTCCTGACAGGCGTTGGACGCGGCCCCAAACGGTACGTACATATTACCTGCGTTGTCGAACGTAATGGGTTTGGCGATGTGTTCGTGCATACCGTGTTTATGGTCGTCGGTCAGCACAATTTCCATCGGGCCGTCGGGCACTAACTGGCCAGGCGTAAGCTTATACCGAAACACATTCAGCTCGGAACTGAAGTACAGATAGCCATTGTGAAT
>JANPJE010000405.1:0-2658 GCA_031425355.1 Spirosoma sp.
CATTTGAGCGAGTGGCCCGCCATAAAGTATTCTTCGGATGTTTTCTTTTTGAAACTCGAATACAGACTGGCAATTACCAGAAATAACAGCAGCAAAACGACCACAATCAGATCAACGGTACTCAACGATTTAAGCATTCAGTATATTGACTTGACAGTCTTTTAAAGAATGGGCTGGAAAATGTGCAAATCTGGTATTGCCTTGTATTTTCAAGAGGATTTTCTCCCACTAAGTATGCAATTACTTCACTGCCAAGGAGTTGAGCGACATAGCGCCAGGCGTACGTCCCTGCTCGATGGATAATTTTACGTTTGGCAAATGGGGCAGTACGTGCTTTCCGAACAATTCGCATTCCTCAATGAGCGGATAACCCGACAGAATAAACGCCCGGATTCCCATGTCCATGTACCGATTCAGTTTGGCAATTATCTGTGCCGGTGTACCCACCAACGCCCCGCCACAGCCCGAACGGGCACGACCGATACCCATCCAGAGCATCGGTTCGATAAAATCGTCCGGGTCGGCCTGTTTCCGAAGCTCGTCCTGCCGTAACACCCCCGCCGACTGCGAATCCTGCGTCCGGCTTTTCAACTGCGCGGCTACGTCGGCATCAAATTCCGACATCAGTGTTTTTGTGTAGGCCTTCGCTTCTTCCTCCGTTTCACGGACAATGATATGTATACGTAAGCCAAAGTCGATAATGCGACCATGTTGGGCAGCGCGTTGGCTGAGGTCCTGCATGGTGGCATAAATGTTTTCTTCGGGTTCGGGCCACATCAGAAACACATCGCAGTGTTTGGCACATATTTCTTTGGAACCGGGCGAAATACCGCCAAAATATAGCAGCGGACCACCGTTTTGCTGGTACGGTTTTACGGGGGCGGTGCTCATACTGATTTTTCCGTACACGGCTCCGTCAAACTCGATACGTTCCTGAGTCCAGGCTTGTTTCAGAATCTCAATGACTTCTTCGCACCGTTTGTAGCGAAATTCGTGGTCTTCTTTCAAGCCCGGCAGGTCGGAGTTGATGATGTTGATCGTGAGCCGTCCTTCGAGTAGGTGATCGAGCGTGGCGATGTGCCGGGCCAGCATGGGCGGGTGAATTTCACCGGTACGAATGGCTGCCAGCATCGAAATATTTGCGACCTGCGGAGCCATTGCGGCAGCAAACGGAATAACTTCCTGACCGGCAACGTACGACGTAGGCAACAGGATATTTTCAAAGCCCAACCGGTCGGCGGTTTTCATAATGTCGGCACAGTGGGCGTACGTGCTCCGCCGGTCGGGGTCGATAGTTCCCAGAAAAGCGGTGTCGCCCCCGCACAAATCATCGAACCAGGCAACTTCGCAAATACGTTTTTCCGTTCGAATGGGCACGGACTGAATCGGGTCACTAAGCATAGAAAAATCGGAATGACAACTAATCAATCAGTTACGGTGTATCGAGTTTATACCAGTTGACGGTTTTCAGCGGGGCGCGTCGGGAGTAGACTTTCGCGCCTGCCGATTGTGGCGAATAATGTTTTTCGAGGTAATCCAGCACAACCTTTTCCGATTCGCCTAAATCCCAGAGTTTGTGGTATTTCTGCATCCACCGAATGCGTTCCTGCCAGCCATCACGCGTAAACCGATGCTGTAAAATCAACTTCGACGAATGGCAGGCCGTGCACTGCGACTTTACCATCATCAGATTCGGGTCATTAATCATTCCCGTTTCGGCGTCGATTTTTAGCGTATCGGCTATTGGCACCGAACGTATCGAACCATTTGTCTGCCGGGGCGTCGATACGTTTCGAAAGCTCGCCATACCAATAACGACGACTCCGATTAGAAAAATGGCCTTTACGATTTTCATAGCTTCACACAGGTTTAGGCTTGACAAGCTAAAAACTTTATACCGCCTTCACAGCAATCCGATGGCAGGCATTATTCAGGTAACCGCCGGGGTTCCATTGCGGAATAACCATTGGTTGTGATAATCCGCTGCTGTCCGTTGCCCGCACCCATACCTCATAATAACCCGCCTGTGGGAACGTAACGTCGGTTGACCAGTGTTGCCACGCTAAGCGATTTCTGGGCGGTTGTACTTTGCTCTTTTGCCACGTGGCTCCGTAATCAATTGACGTTTGCACCTCGGCTACCGTCCGATCTCCGGCCCAGGCATGTCCCCGCAGCGAGAGCGTTTTTTTCAGATCGACCACCGCTCCGGTTTTCGGATAGGTGGTGAGCGATTTTACCGGCATCGACTCGATAATGCGGAAATTTTCGGGCGTCTCCGCGATTTTTTCACCGGGTTCGACCGGACGAACGGGCATCTTGTAGCTGTGTCCCTCCATCTTGGCACCATCGTGTATTTTGTTACGTACCGCAATAGTATGCAGCCACTTACCCGACACCGACGCGGGCCAGCCGCCAATAACCAGCCGCAACGGATAGCCATGTATCAGCGGGATTGGTTGTCCATTAACCGCCCACGCAATCAGAGTTTCGTCTTCGAGGGCTTTTTTGATGGGTACCCCGCGCGAGATGGCAACTTTGGCCGGGTCCTGACTCAGGTGCGGGTCTTTCCCATAATAACCGATATAAACCGCATCGTTTTTCAGACCTGCGTCGGCCAGAATATCCTTCAGGCGAACACCCGTCCATTCGGCACAGCTA
>JANPJE010000406.1:0-4251 GCA_031425355.1 Spirosoma sp.
TATAGTTGATTATGAACAATTTCATTCGCTTCGTGCAGACACTCGACTATATGCGGATGGTTGTCGGTATCTGCATTCTGGTGGATGGCTACCCGCTGATTTTCTTTTTTCGGGAAACCATGAAACTTGCACCGGGGAGTACGGCCTTCACGGCAGCCGCGCTGGCGGGCGGGCTGGTGCTGATGGTTCCATTTACGGTGCTTCGTCGGCTATACCGCCCAAACGTGCTCATGCTCTGTCTGGGCACAGGGTTCATCGTGCTTAGTATTATTTACATGTTCTTTTTCAACGGCGTACCCGGTTTTGAGGATTATGACCGGGATATGATCTATTTCGCCTACGTACTGATTTTTATTTTTCTGCTCATCAACATTCCTAACGACATTATCCGTGTGTTTATCCCGATTGTCGTGCTGTTTACGTTAGTGTCTAATTTGGGGCTTATCTACTCGCTCATTACCGACCCAACGTGGGCCATTGGGCAACGCGCAACCATCACACTGAATAATGGCGACGAAGGGTCGGGCAACCCGCACGCCTTTTCCCGCAATGCGTTTATGGGCGTTATTGCCTGCGCCATTGGTCTGATACGCCCACAGTCCAACATTCTGCTGAAACTGTTGTGTTTTTTCGCCGGTGTACTAAACATCGCCGTTCTGGTGCTAACCCAAACCCGGTCGGCCATTGTAGCGCTGATTGTGGCGATTATTTTATTCATGTATTTCAACGTACGACCGGCTCAGATTCGCACCGCCGTTCGGGGCCTTGTCAAACCCATTCCCATTATCGTTATGATGCTCGGTGTTGTAGGCGTTCTATACTTTTTTCAACGCTACTACACCATTTACCTCGTACTATATGACTACGTATCGAGTTTTGCCGAACGTAATCTGGAGAATGTGTATGCGCTGTTAGGATTGAAAGCACAGGGGGCCGATTATAAAGCCGCGCTCGACGACTCTGCCGCCAACCGCTCCGTCAGTGGAAATTTCCTCAGGAATATCCTCGTGGCCCATTTGCACATGCTTATTCTGGGTTATGGGTATAAATTCACCTATCTGGACGTTCCCATTCTGGAATCGTTTACCAATCAGGGCATTCTGGGTTTTCTCATGTTCGGCGGAATCAACGGTCTTTGCGTTTATTATGGCCTGCGAATCATGCGCTCCAATCCAAATGACCTGAGTATATTTCTGGCTTATTTTTATCTCCTTATTCTGGTGCAGCTATTCACAAATGGCCGTCCGAACGAGATTTCCTTCTGGTTTCCGCTTGCCCTGATGACCCGATTTATGGGCATTGAACACCTGTTTCCTGCTTATCTATCTAATAAACCGGTTGCGCCTAATCCAAACCAGTTTGTTGTCGTTCCTTCTGCTCAACCAGCCTGATGCGTATTCTTATCGTCCACAATTTACTGTGGGCACACTATAAATCCAGCGTGTTTCAGGCGTTGCAGACGGTTGTTGATCAACAGCCCGATGTTTCCGTTCGGGTGTTGCAGATTGCCCGCAACGAACGCTCACGGGCCAGTCTGGAAACGACCAGCGATGCATCACTTCCGGCTTATAAATACGATTACGAACTGCTTTTCGACCGGTATAGCGAGGAAATCGGCCTGCGCGAACGAACGATGGCTTTGCTTCGGCGAGCCAAAGCATACCGGCCCGATGTTATAAATCTGACTGGCTACTACGACCCGGCCCAACTCATTTTGCTGCTGTGGGCTAAACGAAAGGGTATTCGGGTGGTCTTGCAAAACGAGAGTACGGCCGCCGATCAGGTCCGGGGAGGTTGGAAAGAATCGTTTAAATGGTGGATTTTTCGGCAGTGCGACGGATTCTTCTGCTTTGGAAGCCAGTCTGCCGATTACCTCATCCAGCTTGGTGTATCCCCGGATAAAATCCTACTTCGTAAAAATGCAGTGGATAACAACGCACTCCGGTCGGTTTATGAGCAGACCTTACCCAGACGCATTACCCACCAACAGGCACTGCAATTACAGTCCAATAACATTGTTTTTGTTGGTCGGCTAATCGAGGCTAAAAACTTACCAATGCTCCTGACGTGCTTTGCCGAGGCTCTGAAACGGGCGGCAAAATCGACTAACTGGGGGCTAATCCTGTTGGGCGACGGCACGGAACGCGATACGCTTAATCAGCAGATTATCAACCTTGTACTAACCGAAAAGGTGAAAATTTTACCGGGCCGTCCGTGGTTCCGGGTTCCCGAAATTCTGGCCCTGAGCAACGTACTCGTTTTGCCAAGCCGGTCGGAACCCTGGGGCCTGGTCGTCAATGAAGCCATGGCCTGTGGGCTTCCCGTTCTTGTATCAAACCGGTGCGGCTGCGTCCCCGATTTAGTACAGGATGGTCAGAATGGATTCGTATTTGACCCCGATCAACCCAGTCAGTTAACCCATCGGCTCATCCAGTTTATGGATGAAGCAGTGGATATGCAGCAAATGGGGCAGCTCGCCAAACAGTTTATTGCTCCCTACGCCCCCGAAGCTGTTGCGCAGGAAATGCTCGCTGGATTTCGCAAACTCATCCTTTAACCGATTATTTCGCGGTATCTATGCGAATTTTAAATATCTGTGCCTACACCTGGCAAGCGGGCGGCCCACCAAAAATCATCTTCGACCATACGGAAGTTGTGCTGCGCTACGGCCATCAGGTAGACATTCTCAGCCCTATATCTCCTAGCGAAACGGCTTATCCGGTGCCCAGCGGGGCAAGGCTCATTCTGTGTCAGCGAACGCCGGGCATCAGCCGTTTTTTTCGGGAATTTTCGATTGAATTGTACCGGTATCTTCAGCGGCACGCTCACGAATACGACGTCATTCACTGTCATGGACTATGGCACTTTGGCACGCTGGCTCCCTTTATGATCGACCGGACGGTAGCCAAAGTTATCACCATTCACGGCGTGCTCGACCGGTGGGTGTACGCCCGTCATAACTGGAAAAAGCAGGTTATGGATACGCTCGCGCAGAAAGCTTACCTGCTCCGGGCCGACCTTGTGCAGATCAACAACACCGATGAGCAGGCCGATGTGTTGCGCTACTTAGGCAGTCCACACCCGAACGTAGTGATGATTCCGAATGGGGTGAAGATGAGTGACTTTGCGAATCTGCCGCCAAAAAATCAGTTTCGACAAAAATTCAATCTGCCTGTAAACAAGAAATTGGTTCTGTTCATGAGCCGGTTGAATGCCAAAAAAGGACTTGATCTACTACTGCCCGGCTTTCGCGACTATGTGCGAACGTACCCCGATACGGTACTGGCGCTGGCCGGGGGCGATGATGGCTACGAAGCAACGGCCCGTCAGTTTATTGCTCAGCATAACCTCGGAGACTCCATACGACTGGTTGGTATGCTAACCGGCGACGATAAAAAGGCAGCCCTCGCCGATGCGGATTTATTTACGCTTCCCTCCTATTCAGAAGGTTTTTCGATGGCTGTTCTCGAAGCGATGGCCGCCGGAACGCCCGCATTAGTGTCGGATCGGGTTGGGTTTGGCGAAACCATTCGGCAGCACGAAGCGGCTGGTCTGCTCAGCAGTTTGACAGCCGACAGCGTAACGGCGGGGTTAGAAACGTTACTCGGCAACGATCAATTACGCCAGCGAGTTACCCAAAACGCAACGAAACTGGTACGCAGCAAGTATGACATTGACATTGTGGCCAAACAGTTGCTCGACGAGTACGCCAGAATCGTCTATCCGAAGAAATAATCACCATGCACGGTTACCCAGGCAGGTTTACACAGTTCGTTTTACTACTACTGACCAATCAACCTGTTGGTCGGCCTGGGCTAAATCCATAAAGGGAAACTCGATTAGCAACTGTTTTAATTTAGGTAAGCAGTTTTGTAATCCGTAGTACGACTTGAACTGTCTGGCCCGGCTCAATCCCGGAATCATAGGCTGACCGGCATCGAAGTCGCGGGGGTGAAAATAGGTCATTACGTAGTCCGACCGGCGCATGAATCCCTTGATGACCCGATACGGAAACAGCCGGAAATAGCCCCCGCCCGAAAAGATCAGATCCTGTCCCAAAACAGCCGCCGTGTTGATGGGAAACTCTTTAAGCAACGTACCGCCAACGTCCAGATAACCCGGCTCGAACAGGGCGAGTGAGGCATCGCCCCCATGCGAACGCCGTGCCGAAAACACCGAGCAGTCAATCTCGATACCCTGCTCGATCAGGATCGGGAATACCCAGCGATTAAATTCTTTAATGGAAAAGCC
>JANPJE010000407.1:0-4528 GCA_031425355.1 Spirosoma sp.
TTTGACAACCAAAAGCGAATGACAAAACGGGAAGAATACATTGACGGTCAACTGAGTCAGTACGATATTCAAACCTGGACCGATGCCAAGCATTCGTCAGCATCACTGCCCCCATTCAAGGGATTTCCAGCCGTTATTCCCGAATTTCCTTTTTCCGGATTTGTAGGAGTAATGGCTTCCCGAACTCAATTTTTCTGGAATGCCATCAGCAAAACTATGCAACAGCATAACGAAAGCACCTCCACCGTACAAACGAACGCTCAGGGGTACGTAACGAACGTTTTCACAACCAGTAAACACTCGAATCCGGCACCAGCCGATCAGGATTTTACGATAACGGAAACATATACGTATTCTGGTTGCCAGTAATACATCCTCTACGACCTATCTGATTGGCTGAATATCCTTTAGCTGTTATTATTGAGGATTGCCGCCGAGGTCGGGAGGCAGCCATGCAGGCGTTTTACGAACGCTTTTACGGCTATGCGCTGTCGGTTTGTTTAGCCTATTCCAGCGACCCCGAAGACGCCCGCGAGATGCTCAACGATGGTTTTTTAAAGGCATTCCGGCATATAGGTGAGCTTAAAAACGAGGACGTACTGCTACCCTGGCTACGGCGGATCATGGTCAACACTGCCATTGATTATTACCGCAAAAATCGGAAACGGGCAATGGACGTATCAACGGAATTAGTCAGCCAGCATTTAGAAGAACCGTATTTGAATGATGACGCTATTTTCGCGCAGCTTTCCGCCGAACACATTCTGACGGTGCTGTGCCAACTGCCCGCAACCTATCGAATGGTGTTTAGCCTCTACGTACTTGATGGCTATTCTCACCGCGAAATAGGGGGTCAATTGGGTATCGCCGAAAGCACGTCGCGAGCATACCTGACCGAAGCCAACCAGCTCTTACGCACACTACTGACCACGCAAACCACCACCAACCATGAGCGAACGAAACGATAAATCGCTTCATGACTGGGTGCGTCAGTCGCTGGATACGTATCGCCCGGCCTACGAACCGGCAGAATGGGCCAAAATGCAGCGTATCCTACGGCGTCGACGATGGCTACGGCGCGTTTTGGGTCTGGCTATTTTAGTCTTTTTAGGTGTGTCCAACTGGCTGACGTTTCGCCCCGACACGACCGAATCTGTCGTAGCCAATCGGTTGACGGAGCCACATAAACCTATACGTACCACTGCTCCAAACATCACAGGCAATCGATTGCCTGATAAAGTGATCAGGCCTTCTACCGATGCGAAAAAAGTCGATTTCACGACACGGAAACCAAAGCAGAAAACTCCATTTACCGTCAATTCATCAACTCACCAAATCCAAACTTCCTCTCTGCTAACAGCCGTCAGTACGCTTAAATTAGTACCAACGACCCTCACCGATCAAATTCGGCTTCCTCAGCCCGTTGCGTTCAGTTCGGAAGAAACAGCCATTACCCAGCAGATGGTAACGCGCAATTTTGGCAGTGACTCAACTTCTTACCGTACCCTGGACCGAAATCTGAGTCGGTGGCACGATGCAGTAATCGTTTGCGACATTACTTCGAGCATGTACCCGTACACAACCCAGCTTTTTGCCTGGTTTAGTCGAAACGTCCGCAAGCCGTCCGTGAAAGGTATAGTATTCTTCACCGATTGCGACAGTCTGGGGCAGCAAACTCGACCCGGTGGCCCTCCCGGACGCATGTACGTTACCCGCGAACGTGATGGAGCTACCGTATTGCCGACTCTACTGAATGCAGCCCGCAACACGGTTCACAATGAGGATGATGCAGAAAACAACGTAGAGGCTCTTTTATTTGCACAAAATGACTTTCCCAATGCGAAGCACTTGATTTTGATTGCCGACAATATTAGCCGGGTCAAGGATATGAACTTGCTCAAAAATGTTAAAAAACCTGTCCATGTAGTGCTTTGCGGAACAACGGGAAGCACTACGTCTCTGGCGTTTCAGCCTGATTACTACACCATTGCCACCCAAACGAGGGGTAGTCTGCACACCCTCGAAGATGACCTGAATCCAGCCGACATCACGCCCGCGACTACCCTCCGGGTCGGCCCGCGCTATTATCGATACATCGCCCGAAAGAAACAGTTTAAACTCACTTCCTTTGACCACCGGCCAAAACGATTTTTAAAATTTATCTGGTTTTGATTCGGGTAACACGCTTTCCGTTCGACGCATACACCGCATTTTTTGTTCATATATACACCGAATTCTAAAATCAGACGTTAGACAGGTAGAGTTATCATGTAGTTTGTGTCTGATTATGCCTCTTTTTGAATCTATAAAACGTCGATTACGCGTACCGTTTTTTGTCTCTATCTGCCTGTCTTTTAGTCTGTTCGCACTTGCTCAGGTCACCCTAACATATCGACCATTAAACGGGTATATCCTGAGCGATGATGCGCCCATCAACAAAGGAAAACCCACGTTGTTTGTATTTGAGCAAGCCGATACGTTCGGCCAGGTTATCAAACCAGCCGCAACGAATAGACGGCCCGATGCCGTCAATTTCGAGAAGGAAATGGCCATTTGTATCGCACTGCCGCCCACAAACAAACCGCCTAAAATCGCCGTTAGCAAAGTTTTCGTGCAGGATTCAACCCTGACTGTCCGGTACGTCCGTATAACTGACACGACCGCAACGGCGGACCGCCCCACCAACACTCCGCAGTCGTTCACATCTCAACCCACATTATTAGTCGCTATTCCAAAGCAAACAGTGCTGAGAACCAGGCTTGTCGAGAATGGTAAAGTTGTTCAAACGATCAAAAAACGCGAAGAAGAGTAAGCGTATTAAGGGGTAAGTCGCAAGCAATAAGCAGCATAACTTACTACGTTTCACCCGCTTTGGGGCTTTACAAATTTCCAGCTAATCAAACGCCCATCATTTCCATTCAGGGTACCTTCCGCGTAATTGACAGTAGTTCTACCCGACGCGTTTTCACTCCGGAACGTGGTCAGTACATGGATCGTTTTTTTGTCATCCCGAAAGTGAGTTTCAACGTGTTCGTAGCTGTCGGGATCAGTCAGCGTCGACTTGATTTTGGCTTCCAGTTCCTTGTGCGACCCATTCTGTGCTGAAAAGAAACTCTTTACTATTTCCGGGCGTGTTATTCGTATTCGCATCGTCACAACCGATGTACTTCTACGCCCGGTTGACATGAAAACGCTTAGAAATACAAACGTAAAAAAGACGAATACGAGAAGTGATAAGCGGTTTTCAGAAGACTCACCCGACGAGTTTCCCTTCATGACACTGGCGTTATTTATTTAGATTCTCACCCCAGTTTTTTGCTAACCGAACCACTGCATCGGGGTAGTTATTTTGCTTCGCGTACTCAACCCGGCTGCTGGCATCGGCATAGGTCACCTTGTCCCCAAGCGTAAGGACATACTGGCCCGCTGCTTTCTGATAAACATTGATCGGGTACGAAATCTTGCCCGCTTCCTTTATGCCCCTGGCGCGATCTACGGCTCGTTCGTAGGTTCGCAGCGTGGCAATGACGGAAACAAACTGAGCGGAAGACGCAGGATTCTGTAGGGCCGCACTGATGGTCGTTAACACGTCCTTCGATTCCTGAAACTGGTTATCAGTTGGGCGGGTAAGCGTCGAATCTGTTCGTATTCTGGTTACCTTAATCAGATTATCCAATTGGCTAAACTCAACGTTGGCCTGCGCGATTTGACTAACGATCACCTGACGGGCTTTTTTAAGCTGCTCCGTTTGTTTCCTGATATTGGCAATCTGCGTCTCGATTTGAGTTCGCTCCAGCTTCAACTGTTCGGTCTTGATCTCAATCCTTTCGAACTCGTTACTGGATTTTGTACACTGTATCACAACAGTCGTTAACGCGGCCACAGTTGTAATAATCGTGAACCAGGAAGCCGGGTTACCTATCCAGGGCCGCTTGAGATTCTTTGTTTCAGCCTGTAATTTTTCAATCTCCCATCGCAGCTTTTCTTCGGGCGTGTAGGTTGGCTTCGACTCCATAAACACGATTTTGTCTTTTTACAAAGCGTGAATAATCGCTTGTTAAAGCAATTTAACCAACAAAATCACATCGAAACCATCTGCTTTAGTAATCGGTATTGATACGTCCAAGTGGTCACACCGCTTGAGTAGCCAGTGAACTTTACTCCGCTCCTTTCACCTGCATCGGCAATGTGTAAACGGCTTCGGAAGCGGTGATGAACAACGTACGGCGGTCTTTTCCACCGAAGCAAATGTTACCAACCCACTGAGACGGAACGGGAATAAACTCAATCTTCTCGCCTGCCGGATTATAAACCGTAACGCCCTTGCCGGTCAGATACAGATTGCCTTTGCTGTCCAGCGTCATACCGTCCGATCCCTGGCTAACGTGAAGCTGGCGGTTTGTTAGCGTACCGTCGGACTGAATCTGGTATTTATACGTTTTATTATCCCGAATATCAGCAACATATAAATGATTACCGTCAGCCGTGCCGACAATACCATTTGGCTGTTTTAAATCGGCATCGACAG
>JANPJE010000408.1:0-11473 GCA_031425355.1 Spirosoma sp.
TGGTCGTTCAATCTGCAAATCTATTTTCTGAATAGCCGCTTTGCCCAGATCAAAAAGATCATTGATATCCAGCAGGAAAACCGGGCAGCACCCAACCAGCCGCGCACCATCATACAGGACCGGACAATCTACGAGGATGCCGCTATTTTTGCCCGCAACCTGCATGAAACGGGCGACATGACCGGACGCGATTATGAAACGTATCGCCAGTTGTTCCAGAACATGATGAGCCTGGTTCGGCCACCCGACCTGATGATTTACCTCCGTGCGGACCTACCTAAACTGCGCGAACAGATTCAGAAACGGGGCCGCTCGTATGAGCAATCTATTTCTGATTTGTACCTGAGTAACCTGAACCGGCTCTACGAAGAATTTGTGACTTCGTACGTACTCGGTCCGCTGTTGATTCTGGACGTAAATACCTTAGATTATGCGGCCCGCCCGGCTGATTTTTCCGCCATTGTGCGCCTGATTGATGAGCAGGTAAAAGGGGCGAATAATAGAAACGGGTTAGTGCAATAGCCATAGCAATAAATAAAAAATGCCCAAATCAAGTTGATTTGGGCATTTTAACGGGTGACCATGGGGAGATTCGAACTCCCAAGCCTTGCAGCACCACCCCCTCAAGATGGCGTGTCTACCAATTTCACCACATGGCCGTTTTTAATTGAGGTGCAAAGATAGTATTCCTGTCATCTTCTGCCAAACAGAGTCAGGAATCTTTTCCTTTTTTAGCAGAAGATGGTCAAAAAACGGGCAAAATTTCGTACTTTTATCTTTCTAAATCACGTTTAAAAGTCCAACGCACATGGCACTGGAAATAGTCGGAAAACTCATAAAAGTATTGCCTGAAGTATCGGGACAGAGCCAGAAAGGCCCCTGGAGCAAGCAGGAATTTGTTCTTGAAACGCTCGACGCTTCGTACCCCAAAAAAGTATGCCTGACCGCCTGGGGCGATAAAGTAGCAGACCTCAAGCAGTTCGCGGATGGCGATACGCTCAAAGCCACATTCAGTGCTGAGTCGCGCGAATACAACGAACGCTGGTACACTGAATTACGCGCTTTTCGTATCGAACTGACCGAAGGCGATGGCGGTGGTGCTGCTTCTGCTCCGGCACCCCGTTCAGCCCCGGCTCAACAGTCGCGCCCGGCCCAGCAGAGCCAGCCCGTTGCTGCGTCGTTCAATTCAGCCTTCGACGAAGAAAGCAACGATCTGCCGTTTTAATAGGAGAAAAGGGAGGAGGGGGAAGAAAAGGAGAAATGGTGTTATCCATCCTCCCTTTCTTCCCCCTCCTCCCTTTTCTCCTATTTTTGTGATCCGGCTGGGATTCGAACCCAGGACCCATACATTAAAAGTGTATTGCTCTACCAGCTGAGCTACCAAATCGGTTGAACAGTTTGCCCTATTCAGAGCGGCTATTCGTTATTGTGGTGCAAAATTATGGCCTTATCCCGTTCGTTGCAAGCATTTCCCCTTAAAATAAGTCTATTTTTCTGTTTTTTGTCGGGACTCGCTGATGCACAGACTGTTTCAAATGACTCGCTCCGGCGTGCCGATTCGCTATTTGTCGCAGGCGATCAGGCAGCGGCTGCGCGTATTTACGAAACGGCTTTAGCCGAAGGACACACCGCTACCGATCCAATGCTGTTGAAATTGGCGAGTGCCTACGAAGCTCAGGATGATGTGCCTAAGCTGTTATATTACTTGGATGTGTACTTTGAACGCCATCCCGACGATGCCGTGCTGCGCCGGATGAATGATATTGCCCGCGCTAACAACCTGAGCGGTTACGAAACCGATGATCTGAATTATTTCTACCTCTTTTACAGAAAATACGGCGTTTATTTCCTTCTGTTTCTGCTGGTCCCGGCGGGCTATGTGTTCACCGTGCTTATGCTAAAATTAGTACGCAAACAGGCGATACCAAGTCGGCAAAAATGGGTCGTTTTTGTGTACCTGTTGTTGTTGTTGGTTTTTACGAACCTGCCGGAAGGTGTGCAGTCGGGGATTACGAGCCACGACCGCGTTCTGCTCCGCACCGATCCATCGGCAGCCGCTCCCGTTATTGACGTGATTGGCCGGGGTCATAAAGTAGCTATTCTGGGCACCAAAGACATTTACCTGCGTATTCTCTGGCACAACAATCTTTACTTCATCCGCCGGGATAACGTGTGGATCATCTAATGAGTGAATGATAGAATGGGTGATTGAGCGAATAGATTTTGCGCCAGCTATCCGCTCAATCACTCATTCTATCATTAAACATTATTTACGAAGTGGCGAGTCTTTCTCCTTCGCTAACGTGTTGAAAACCAACTGATCGGCTAACGCGGGAAGCCACTTATTGATGAAAACGGTTAATTTCCCCTGTGTGGTCAGAATAAGTTCGCGTTTGCGGTTTTTTACAGCCCGAAGAATATGACCGGCGCATTCTTCGGCACTCATCATACCCGATTCGTCGCGCATGGTTTCGCCCTTTGCCTGCCCGTGGGCGTCGAGGGCTGCAACCCGGATATTTGACGCCGTGAAGCCTGGACAAGCGGTTAGTACGTGGACGCCCGTGTGCAGCAATTCGGTCCGTACGGCCTCCAGAAAGCCATTCATGGCAAACTTCGACGCCGAGTAACCACTCCGAACGGGCAACCCCCGATACCCCGCAATCGACGAAATACCGACAATAGACCCTTTGGACTGCTGAATGTACGGCAGGGCATAGCGGGTGGCATATACCGTTCCCATGAAGTTAATGTCCATGACTTTCTGAATAACAGCCGGGTCGGTGTCGATCAGCATGGAGCGCATGGAAATTCCCGCATTGTTGATGAGAATATCTAATCGACCGAAGTGCGTAATGGTCTGGTCCACAAGTCGTTTGACATCACTTTCAACGCTGACATCGGCAGTTAACGAAAGGACATTGATACCCGCCTGCTGAAGTTCGTGCTGAACGGATTGCAGGGCTTCGGCTTTGCGAGCACAGATAACGACGCTCGCTCCCTCGCGCCCAAACGCAAACGCCAATGCCCGTCCAATGCCCGACGAAGCACCGGTTATAAGAACAATTTTATCTTTCATAAGAGAAGCAAAGATAAGTTGGTAAGTCAGTAAGTGAATGGATGATACCCCGGTCTTCAGACCGGGGCAAGTGATAATTAATCTGAAATCGAGTTGAATGGAGGTTAAGAATGACTTGCCCCGGTCTTCAGACCGGGGTATCACACAGCCACTTACTTACCATCTACCGAATCAGCGTCACGGGGCCTTTGAACGTGCGTTTGGAGGTAATCAGGTGATAATAATACGTACCAACGGGAGAGTCGTTGCCGTACCAGCGAAATTTGGGATCGGCAGATTTGAAAATTGTGGCACCCCAGCGATTAGTGATCTCGACGGATTTAAACTGTTCGTCGCAGGCATTTTCGGGTAAATTTTTCACGGTAAAATAGTCGTTATAACCGTCGCCGTTGGGCGTGAATACGTTCGGGACTTTAATGTCGGCGTTGACTGAGGGGTTTTTCACGACAAACGTTACCGTTGTTACGTCCGTGTGGTTGGGCTGACACGAGCGATCATCGACCACAAAATCGACCACGAACGTCACTTCGGCTTTCCCGGCCATCAACGCGCAGGTGGGCTTCCAGTTAAAGAGCGATTGCAGCGTTGGCCGACCGAATTTATCCGTAAACTCCATGCCAACGGCTTTCGCATCGAAGCCCCGCCCAACGCCCGTGAGCCATATGCTGTCGCGGTCGGGGTCGTTGCCAAGCACATCGAACGTAGTGCGCCCGGCAGAATCGGCGGCACTGACGGTGAGTTCAACGACGGGCTGCGGCAACGTAGTACGAACGGTGGGCGGCTGGCTGGGCAAACCAACAGCCGCCAAATTCACCGTGATCGTATCGCGGAGATTGCGATTGCAGCGGGTATCGGTCACGATAAAGTCAACAATATAAGCCGTTTGCGTGGCCTGTGTGCAGGTTGGTTTCCAGGAAAAAGGTTGCGAAACCTTGCCAACACCCGACGCCGATCCGAAACTCATGCCCGCCTGAGCGAGCGTAAAACCCCGCCCAACGGCCTGAATCGTTACGTTATCGTTGTCAATATCAGTGCCGAAAGCGTTGAACGTCAGTGAAGCCCCCACGCTGATACTGGCTTTGTTATTGAGCAGGTCTGTTCCGGCCACGGGTTTGTTGTTGGGCGACGGAATAATGTTCACCCGGATGCTGAGTGTGTCGCCAAGCCCCTGCGGACAGCCATCGTCCGTTGCCCGGATGAGCAGCGTAAACGGTTTGCCATCGCCCCCCACGCATCGTCCGAAACAGAACTTCGTTTGCAGCGTGTCGCGCCCGGTGCGGGTAAACAAATCGCCGGGGGCGAGGGTTAGGCCGGGCAGCGACCCGCTCATGTTCGTAATCGTAATGCGCTGATTCGGGTTGAGGTCGGTAACGTATAAATTCAGGCAGTTTGTGTCTTTCTCCGACAACGTAATGACCGTGCCTTCTCTGTAAAAAGTCTTCTGTCCGTCGGGTTTGAAGAGCAGTTGTGGCGGGTCATTTTTTGGACAGTCGATCACCAAAACCTGAAAGTCGCGCCGAACACGGCCAATTATTTTGCCTGCCCGATATTCACTTACCTCGACAGAAAAAACAAACAGGCCCGCCCGGTTAGGCGTCACGCTGAGCAGTCCCGAACGGGCATCGACGCGCAGGGGCACGGTTCCCGGAATCTCATTAGCCACCGAAATGCCGTTAATCCAGCGAACAGGCGGATACGGCCCCGCTAAAAAATAGGGTTGCTGTCCGTTCGACCCGGCCCCTGGATTTGGAACCATTGATGTGCTAAACCCATTGTAGGGCGTCACAACGGCATAGGTCAGGCTGTCATTGTCGGCGTCTTTCGCGCTGAAATCGAGCGTAAACGGCTGGCCGATACAGGCGTAATCGCCTTTGGGAATCGCAAAGGTTGGTGATGAATTATTTACGCGGGCCGTTCCGTTTGTCAGTGCCGGAAATTCTAAATAAAACGTCGATCCGGCAGCCCCCGGATTTTCAATATTAGCGATTGACCCATTGCGGCAGCACCGTTCCCACGATATATAATAGCCACCAGCGTCGTTGAATACGTTGGGATCGAGCGTCAGATCAAGGCTGTGCCGAATGAGCCGGGTACGCAGGCTGGCGGTTGCACAGGCGGGTCGGGTATACGATACGTACTCACTGCTGATGCGGTTAAGCGGCACATAACCAATGAGTTGGTTGGTCCGTTTAGCGAATATGCCGACCGACACGAGGCCATCGTCGGCCCCTGGATTACCGGTAATATCGTCGAAATAAAGGTTTAGATTGATGCGGTGCGTGTAGGCGGTTTGGGTGCCGAGGTAACGAAGTTCCAACTCGCCCCCAACAATGTGGGTAGCGTTGGCAACGTGGCTCAGAACCAGCACTAAACTGGTCACAAAAAAGGGTATCCAGACGGAACGGTACAAGTTCATCATACACAGAAACGATTCGTATTGAGACCGTCCGAAAACGGCTGCTTAAATTAGCATCTTTTTAGGACTTATGCGTAGGAAGATTCATAAAACACCCGAACGGTTGGCACGGGTTCGGATTGATGCCGTAGCTGCCGAGGGAAAGTGCATTGTACGGACTGATGAGGGCGTAATTTTCGTTGAAAACCCCACCGGCGGGCCGGGCGTGGCTCCGGGAGATCTGGTGGATTTGCGAATCACCAACACCAAAAAACAATACCGCGAGGCCGTTGCCGAACGCGTTCACGAATGGTCGGCGGTACGTGCCGAGCCTTTCTGCGAGCACTTCGGAACGTGTGGCGGCTGCAAGTGGCAGCATATTCAATACCCTGAGCAACTGGGTTTTAAGCACCAGCAGGTAGTCGATCATCTGACGCGCATTGGCAAGGTGCCCCTGCCCGTGATTCGCCCCATTCTGGCCGCGCATCCGACGCAGTATTACCGAAACAAACTCGAATTTACCTGTGCCGAAGGCCGCTGGAAAACGCCGGGCGAAGTGAGCAACGACCAGTTTATCGACCCGCGAGCGGTTGGTTTTCATGTGCCGGGCCGTTTCGATAAAGTCCTGCCCATTCGGCACTGCTACCTCCAGCCGGACCCATCCAACGCCATCCGACTGGCCGTTGACGACTTCGTTTTCAAAAACGGCGTTACGTTGTATAATCTTAAAATTCATACCGGGTACTTGCGGACGCTCATTATCCGCACTGCCGACACTACGCAGCAGGTAATGGTAACGTTGCAGGTGGCACACGACAACCCGGAGTTGCTGGATGGGCTTATGACTCATCTGCATGGACTGTTTCCCGAAATTACGTCGCTGAATTACATTATCAACACCAAGAAAAACGACAGTTATCAGGATCAGACGGTTGTCAACTGGGCCGGGAAACCGTATATCGAAGAGAAAATGGAAAGTTTAACCTTTCGCATCGGCCCAAAATCGTTTTACCAGACCAATGCCCAGCAGGCGTATAATCTGTATAAAGTGGCTCGCGACTGGGCGGGGCTGACGGGTCAGGAACGGGTGTATGACCTCTACACCGGCACGGGCACGATTGCTCTGTTCGTAGCGCGTCAGGCACAGCATGTGGTAGGCGTGGAGTACGTCGAAGCGTCCGTTACCGATGCCCGCGTGAACGCCGAAGTCAACGGGATTACGAACACTACGTTTGTAGCGGGCGATATGAAGGCTATCCTGACCGACGGTTTTTTCGATCAGCACGGTCGACCGGATGTGGTCATCACCGACCCGCCCCGCGCCGGGATGAATGAGGCCGTCACGCGCCAACTGCTCAATGCCGCCCCCGAACGGATTGTGTACGTAAGTTGCAACACGGCTACGCAGGCCCGCGATCTGGGCATTTTAGACGAAGGCTATACCGTTGCCGATGTGCAGCCGGTGGACATGTTCCCGCACACGCACCATGTAGAAAATGTGGTTTTGTTGAGAAGGCGATCAGTTGATTAATCAATTGGTTGATTAGTAGACTGGTTGATTAGTCGATTGGTTGAATTGAAAGCCCTGCATCAGCCCAATCGACCAGTCTGCCAATCAACCAATTGACTAATTTAAAACTCCAGATACGGCGTAATTTTCTCGATGGTTTTGCCATCCAGAATCTTGATCGGCTTCAGCGATTCTGCTGAGGTGTACGCGCCATGCTGTTCGCGGTAGTTGACGATAATCTGCGCCTGCCGACGTGACAAAAACGGGTGTTTATCCAGTTCATCCGCAGAAGCGGTATTAACGGGAATCCTTCGTGCTGCCGACTTGATTTTGCCAAATGTCTGTAACTCGTTCATCGCCAGCGAGTCTAGCCCGTAAATTTCGCGAAACTGGTCTGTCGAAACGAAGCCGCCAAGCGCGTCGCGGAATTTTACGATACGTCCGGCCAGCGTGGACCCGATTCCTTTAAGCGCAATCAACTGCGACGTATCGGCAGTGTTTATATCGAACGGCTGGGGAATTGGTTTTGCAGGGCGTTCGGGGTAGGCGGGTCGTTGGGCATAGGCGGGTCGTTCGCCGGATTTGTCCGGTTGATTGGGATACGGTTTGTTTGCGCTGAACCGGTCGTTGCTGAACCGGTCATTGTGTGGCGTTTCTTTTAGTGTAATATACGGTTCGAGTTGGTCGTAGAGATCGGGCGGGAAGTCGTAGATTTTGAGCAAGTCTTCTTTCCGGCGAAACTGCCCGCCTTTGCTGCGGTATTTCTCGATGCGCTCGGCCATCCACTTTGGCAAACCCAATTGCTGCCACCCGGCCACGCTCACCGTATTGGGGTCGAAGTTGAACAGTTTGGGTTCGCTGAGTCGCTCGCTTGTCGTTTTATCTTTTTCCCGGCGGTCGCCAAATTGGGGTTGTTTGGCTTCTTCCGTCTGCATCAGCGCGATCAAACTATCGAGTTTGCGCTGGTCGGCAACGGACGTATCGGCGGGTTTTTGGTCGGCCACAAACCGATACACGAATGGAATGAGCAGGCAAATCAGCGTCAGGAAAATCAGGACGACGAACCCACGGGATTCTTTATGCGAAAAACCAAAATAATCCCGGATAAGTGACTGAAAACGAGTAAACATGACCCTTAGACGAAGGCGGGTCCGGGACGTAACTCTGAGCGATCATATTGCTTAGTTTTAAAGAGGAAAATAGGAATCGGAATAAGCACGTAGGCACTTACGCATAAAAACGTATTTTTGCGCCCACGTATGACTACTCCACAAACGCCAGCCACAACGCTGCAAGATATTATCGCCCACGCCAAAGAATATGGCTTCGTGTTCCCATCCTCCGAAATCTACGATGGTCTACAAGCCGTCTATGATTACGGTCAGAATGGCGTTGAACTCAAAAATAACCTCAAAACGCTGTGGTGGAAGGCCATGACGCAACTCCACGACAACGTAGTGGGCATCGACGCGTCTATTTTCATGCACCCGTTGACGTGGAAAGCGTCGGGGCACGTTGACTCGTTCAACGACCCGATGATCGACAACCGCGATTCCAAAAAACGCTATCGTGCCGACCAACTGTTGGAATTGAAAGCTGAAGCCTATGCCAATGCAGGTGACGAAGCCAAAAGTACGGCTCTGTTGCAGGAAATGGGTCGTTTGCTGGGCGATAATGACCTTGAGGGCGTACGGAATCTGATCATCGCCGAGGGTATCAAAGACCCCGTTTCTGGTACCGATAATTGGACGGAAGTGCGGCAGTTTAACCTGATGTTTTCGACGCAGGTGGGTTCACTGGCCGAAGATTCGAGTTTGATTTACCTCCGTCCCGAAACAGCACAGGGGATTTTTGTCAACTTCCTGAACGTACAGAAATCTGGCCGGATGAAGATTCCGTTCGGCATTGCCCAGATTGGCAAAGCGTTTCGGAATGAGATCGTGGCCCGGCAGTTTACGTTTCGGATGCGCGAGTTTGAACAGATGGAAATGCAGTTTTTTGTACGGCCCGGCACCGAAATGGAGTGGTACGAACGCTGGCGCGATGCGCGGATGAAATTCCACCAGGCCGTTGGCCTGCCCGCCGAAAAGCTCAAGTTCCACATCCACGAAAAACTGGCGCACTACGCTAATGCCGCCGTAGACATTGAGTACAAGTTTCCGTTCGGGTTCCGCGAGATGGAAGGCATTCACTCCCGCACTGATTTCGATTTGAAAGCGCACCAGGAACTGAGTCGTAAAAAACAACAGTATTTCGATAACGACATAGACCCGTCCACCGAGAAACCGTACGGCAATTACATTCCCTACGTCGTCGAAACGTCCGTTGGGGCCGACCGGCTGTTTCTGGCTGTGTTCTGCAATGCGTTTACGAAAGAGACTGTAGGCGAGGGCGATCAGCAGAAAGAGCGGACGTATCTGAAACTGCACCCGGCGCTGGCTCCGATCAAAGCGGCTGTGTTTCCGCTGGTTCGAAAAGACGGTTTGCCCGAAAAAGCAGAAGAAATTATGAAAAGCCTACGGTCTGAGTTTCGGGTTGTGATGGAAGAGCGCGACGCCATCGGCAAACGCTACACCCGGCAGGATTTGATCGGTACGCCATTCTGCATCGCGGTCGACTATCAGACATTGGAAGACAACACCGTAACTGTTCGCTATCGTGACACAACCGAACAGATTCGCATCCCGATTGGCGAACTAAAAGCGCACATCGGTCAGGCCGTTTCGATGGAGCGACTGCTGGAGAATATGTAGCATTTGTAACGATAGCGATAAAAAAGGTGTGCCACGGCTTAGAACCGTGGCACACCTTTTTTATCGCTATCCTGAATTACGCTTCGCCCACCAGCATCAGGGCACCCACCGTTACGTTCGAGGTTTCGTCAATCAGAATAGCTCCGCCAGTTGCGCGATTTTTGGGGTACGGGTCGAATGGAATGGGTTGAGCAGTACGTAGCACAACTTTGGCCAAGTCGTTCAGTTTCAAGCTGTCAGCGCCTTCAATCTCCTCATAGGTATTCACGTTCAGTTGATAGGCTATCTCCCGAACCGAGCAGCGCGTGCGGGTTGTGCCCACCTGCAATACGTACTTGTTGCCCACTTTAAACTCCTTCGTGTCCATCCAGCACAGCATCGCTTCGACGGTCTGGCTCATCATGGGCTGGTCATCTGAATGCACTATCAGGTCGCCCCGGCTAATGTCCACATCGGTCGCCAGATGCAGCACTACCGACATCGGCGAGATGGCTTCGTCTAAGTGCGTTTCGGCAATTTCGATAGCGTCGATGGTTGAGGTTTCGCCGGATGGGAGCACCGTTATTGCGTCACCTTTGCGAAACAGGCCGCTGGTAATTTTCCCCGCATAACCCCTATAATCATGCAACTCCGCCGTTTGCGGACGGATGACGTACTGAACCGGGAAACGAGCTTGCGGCAGGCGTCCCTGGGTTATGTTGACGTCCTCATCAATAACGACCGTTTCCAAATGTTCCAGCAGGGTTTGTCCTTCATACCACGCCATCCCTTGCGACCGGTCAACGACGTTATCACCATTGAGCGCACTCATTGGAATATAACTTACATGCTTGACATTCAGGTTTTTAGCTAAGTCAGCGTATTGAATGCAAATGTCGGAGAACACATCCTGCGAGTAATCCATCAAGTCCATCTTATTGACCGCCACCACAATGTGTGGAATGCCCAGCAGACTCGCAATCAGCGAATGCCGACGCGTTTGTTCGACTACGCCATGCCGCGCATCGACCAGCACAATCGCCAGTTGGCAGTTCGACGCGCCCGTAACCATGTTGCGCGTGTACTGAATGTGACCCGGTGCATCGACAATGATAAACTTGCGTTTTGGTGTTTGAAAGTACCGATACGCTACGTCGATTGTGATGCCCTGTTCGCGTTCGGAGCGAAGGCCGTCGGTCAATAAGGCCAAGTCGATTTCGCCATCGTCACGGCCTTTGGTAGCGCGTTCGATGGCTTCAAGCTGGTCGGCCAGAATGGATTTGGAATCGTAAAGCAACCGCCCGATGAGCGTGCTTTTGCCGTCGTCAACCGAACCGGCAGTTATAAATCGTAGGAGGTCCATTTTTTAAAGAGTGAAAGAGCGAAAGAGCGAAAGTGTGATTGGCTGCTAACGCTCTTTCACTCTTTCGCTCTTTCGCTCATTAAAAATACCCGCCTTTCTTGCGGTCTTCCATAGCGGCCTCGCTGAGTTGGTCGTCCATGCGGGTTTCGCCCCGTTCGGAGATGCGTGTCGCCTGAATTTCATCAATGACATCATCTAACGTATCGGCGCTCGATTCGGATGCGGCTGTGCAGGAAATGTCGCCAACGGTGCGGAACCGAACCCGGCGCGTTACCAACTGGTCATCGGCTTCGGGCTTGATAACGCCACCGGCGGTTGCCATTAGTTTGCCGTCCCGTATCAGCAACTCGCGTTCGTGGGCGAAATAGATGCTTGGTAACGTGATTTTTTCGCGCCG
>JANPJE010000409.1:0-2214 GCA_031425355.1 Spirosoma sp.
ACAATAGCTGTGTTCCCCTATTACCATGTCAGCCAGTTGACCTACGATTTTCTCAATCCGGCCACCCGATCGCAAACGCTTTTACCGTACGTATTGGCGGAAGTTAACGAATAGAGCAACCACAAAAACGGACATATTTCGTCCGAAAGCGGACATATCAACAGACACATTCAGACATAATTTGCTGACTATCAGCATTTATACTCCTCTGGCATGACTATTGGCAAATAGCCTGTTAGAGAACGAGTCCAGCGCCGGCAAACGCTTTTAAACAATCACTCGTTCGCTCTTCAAAATGGATCGCGTCTTACCTAAACGTTTCTGGACTACCCAACGCATCGCTATTTTTGGCGGGGGTACGTTGTTGATAAGCTTGCTGGCTTACACGTTCTTCTTCACCGACCGCCGGTCAAAGTTGAATGTTGAAAAAGACAAAATAACCGTTTCCGACGTATCGACGGGGCCTTTCGAAGATTTCATTGCCGTAACGGGCGTTGTTCAACCGCTGAAAACCATCCGGCTCGATGCCATCGAAGGTGGTTACGTAACGCAAAAACTTGTTGAAGGCGGCAATACAGTGAAGCAGGGTGATGTGCTGCTGAAACTCGAAAACCAGAATCTGAAGCTAAGTTTTCTACAGTCGGAAACTGAAGCGAACCGGCTCGTCAATGACCTCCAGAATACCCGCCAGCGGCTGCGTGTCGAGCGCTATACGTTACGCAAAACCCTATCGGATTTAGATTACCAAACCGAACAGGCTAAAGACACCTACGAGCGGCAGGAAAAGCTGTTTAAAGATAAGGTTATTTCGGAACAGGATTTCCTGAAAGCTAAACTCGATTACAATAAACTGATCGAGCAGCGGAAAATCGAAATTGAGTCGCAGAAATACCAGGAAGACAACTCAAAACTTCAGATTCAGCAACTTGAAGGTACACTACAGCGTACCCAGCGCAACGTAGCACTTTGGCAACAAACGCTTGATAATCTGGTCGTTAAAGCTCCCGTTTCGGGGCAGCTATCGAGCATCGACGTGGAGGTTGGCTCAAACATCAACCGGGGACAGAACATCGGCCAGATTGATGATTTGAACGGGTTCAAAATGCGTGTCGGTGTCGATGAGCACTACATCAGCCGGGTATTTCCGGGACTGAAAGGGTCGTTTGAGTTCAATGGAAAAATGCATGCACTGGAGATCAAACGCGTCTACCCCGAAGTGAGAAGTGGCCGGTTCGAAGTTGATATGACATTCCCGAACGGCGCACCCGAAGGCATCAAACGCGGACAATCATCGCCCATTCAATTGGAATTAGGCAAAGCGGCCAAAGCGACGCTGCTGCCCGTTGGCGGATTCTTCTCCGACACAGGCGGCAACTGGGTCTATGTTGTGGATAAATCGGGCAAACGAGCACTGAAGCGACCCATTACGTTAGGCCGCAAAAACCCGGAGTTCTATGAAGTGCTGAACGGACTGGAACCCGGTGAGCAGGTGATTACAAGCAGTTACGAGAACTTTGGTGATAATGAGGTATTGGAGTTTTAGGGAGGAAAGCAGGAGAGGAGGAAGGGAAGAAAGGAGCTAACAACTAAATTTCTTTCCTCCTCCCCCCCTTATCTTCTTCTCAACTAAACTTTTCCAGTCTAACCTTAATCAGATTATGAAGCATCGAAGAGATAAGTCGGCTTTTACCCAGCAATGTTTGTCCAGTTACGGCATCAATGATATCGACTGCAACAGCTAAATGGATTTGTGTACGCAGTTCACCATTAGATCCTTTTGCAATGCGAAGGTACCGGACAAACTCTTTATTCGTATGCCGCTCGTATCCTTCAGCAATATTTGAGGGGACAGAAACAGAACAGCGTCTCATCTGATCCTTTAAACTATAATCTGTGCAGTTAGCCAATAGTTTGTACATGTTTACGGCCTGTGCGAGTCCTTCCTGCCAAACAACCAGATCTTCAAACTTTTCAATTTTTGCCATAAATGCTTAGGTAGTAAGTAATGGGTTCGGAGCTAAAGTAGACATTTCTTTTCTCCTTTCCTGCCTTCCTCCTTTTCTCCCTAAAACAATGATCCAGACAGTTAACCTTCAGAAACTCTTCTCGACCGAAGAAGTAGAAACCACCGCTCTCAATGGCATCAATATGGATGTTAAAGACGGTGAATTTGTCGCCATTATGGGACCGTCGGGCTGCGGCAAATCCACATTG
>JANPJE010000410.1:0-3910 GCA_031425355.1 Spirosoma sp.
TTCGGCGATGCCTTTAACTACGCCACTACGTCGGATGTGTATGACGAATACGCGCAACTCACCGCCGGAACAAACGTCGATATTACGGGTGTAAATCATGAATTGCTCCGGCAAAAACGCACCATTCAGTGGCCGTTTTCAAAGGAAGCAAGGAGGAAGGAGGAAGGGGCCGAAAGAGAAACTGGCACGAAGCGTCTCTTTACGGATCACCGCTTTTACACGCCCAATGGCCGCGCCCAGATTCACGCCGTACCCGATGAGAACACCTCTGAACCGATAGATAATGACTTTCCGCTTGTATTAACCACTGGTCGCATCCGCGACCAGTGGCACACCATGACCAAAACCGGGCGGGTTGCCAAGCTTAATCAGCACAGCCCGCAACCGTTTCTGCAAATCCACCCCGACGATGCTAAAGCGCGGGGAATTCAGGAGGGGCAGTTGGTCGTAATACGTAGTCGGCGGGGCGAAGTGCGGGTGAAGACCCAACTTACTACTGATGTGCGGTCCGGCTTATGCTTTTTGCCGATGCATTGGGGAAAGGTATTACACAGCAATCTGAACCGCGCCAACAACCTGACCAGTAGCCTCGTTGACTCGCGCTCTAAAGAACCCGACTTTAAATTTTCGGCGGTTGAGGTTATACCATACCGCAAACCGGCTGAGAAAATCATCATCATTGGAGCGGGTTCGGCGGGGTTGGGCTTTATCAATGCGTATCGGACGCTGAAGTCGGGCGCGACCTCGGTCACCGACGAAATTCACGTCTTTTCCAAAGAAATTTATCCATTCTACAACCGCGTGTTGCTACCCGATTACATCAGCGGGGCGCAATCGTGGGAGCAACTCGTTAAACTGAGAGAAGATCAGTTTGAGGAAGCGAATATTCTGGTTCACAAAGGAGTCGGTATTGCGCATATTGACCGGAAAGCGAAAGTCGTGATAGATACCAATGGTGTCGAACACGCCTACGATAAAATCCTGCTCGGTACGGGAAGCAGCGCGTTTATGCCCAAAGGCATACCCCGTTTGCCGGGCATTTTCAACATGCGTTCGCGGCTCGACGCTGATTCACTCATGCCGTTTCTGAAGAAAGACGATCCTCATACAGTGATTGTAGGTGGCGGATTGCTAGGGCTTGAACTGGCGGCTTCGCTACGGCAAATTGGCGTTCGCGTGACGATTATTCAGCGAGTGGGCCGGTTTATGGAACGCCAGCTCGACCCGTTGGCCAGCGAATTACTGTATCTGGAATTGCTGGATCGGGGCATCGAGGTATATTTCAACGAAGAGGTGCAGACGTTCATGGGTACCGACCGGGTTGAGGGTGTTCAGCTAAATTCGGGCAGACGTATTGCCTGTCAGGCGGTGGTTATCGCCATTGGAACCGTGCCCACTATCGACCTCGCCCGCGATGCCGGACTTAGTTGCAACCGGGGTGTGGTCGTGAACGATTATCTGCAAACGTCTGATCCTGACATTTTTGCGGCTGGCGAAGTGGCCCAGTGGAACGGTCAGATGTGGGGCATTACACTTGCCGCCGAGCAACAGGCCGAAACAGCCGCCCGCTTCATTGCCGGTGATATTTCGCAGCCGTATCGGGGCAGTTTATCCATCAGCATCCTGAAAATGGAAGGCCTGCACCTGTGCAGCATGGGCCTAACCGAAGTACCAGCCAATGCGGGGAGCGACTACGAAGAAATCATCTTTATCGACAAGTCGAAACGCTATTACAAGAAGTGCATCGTGCAGGGCGATAAGCTTGTGGGGGCAATTCTTGTCGGCGATAAAAACGAGTTTGCCGAGTTCCGCGAGTTAATCGCGAACGGCGCCGAACTATCCGAAAAACGGCTGCAACTCCTGCGGGCGAGTAAACAGGTTGACCCATTGGAGGGTAAGCTCGTTTGTTCGTGCAACACCGTTGGGCAGGGAAATCTGGAGCGGGCAATTCAGGCCGGATGTACTGATTTTCAGCAGTTATGCCAGAAAACCGGTGCCGGAACGGGCTGCGGCTCGTGTCGACCGGAGGTGCGGAGTATTCTTTTATTAATGAGCGAAGCGGTGACTGGTTAATTGGTTAATATGCCAACTAATTAACCAGTTAACCAATTAACCAGTCAATTCTAAAGACCATGCGCGACTATTACACCTTAAAAGTCAATCTGCCCGGCGGCATTGTTTCGCCCGGTACGTTGCAGACTGTGTTGTCGATGGCGCACAAAGCCCATGTTCGGAACGTGCGGTTTGGAGCGCGGCAACAGCTATTGATGACGGTGCATTACGAGGATATGCGGTTGCTGGAGAAGGACTTCAAGCAGCAGTCCGTTGCGTATGAAGTCAATACCGAGCAGTACCCGAATATCATCAGTTCGTATTGTGGCGAAGACGTATTTCGGACGGGGGCGTGGCTGCGGGAAAGCGAGTACCATACCGTTCTCGACCAGTTCGATTATGAACCCCGGCTCAAAATCAATCTTTCGGATTCAAATCAGAGTTTCACGCCGTTTTTCACCGGAAATCTCAATTTTATTGCCTCGCCCGAGCCGCATTTCTGGTATTTGTACGTCCGTCCGAAACAGAGCAATACGTTGTTTCGGTGGCCCGAATTGATTTATACCAATGACGTTGGCCGAATTGCCAGAGCCGTTGAAGAAGCGATGCTCGACCAAAACATCCGGGATGAAGGACTGCTGTATACATTCGTTACGTCGGAGCAGGCATTCATTACCCAAACCACATCCCAGTCCGTTGATTTACCTGAATTTTCGTTGCCTTATTACGAAGGATTTAACCGGTACGGGCAACGGTCGTGGCTGGGACTTTACCGTCGGGATGAGCAGTTTTCCATTGCTTTTTTGCTGGATGTCTGTGCTTTATGCCTGAAAACCCGCATCGGCGAGTTGTGCATTACTCCCTGGAAATCGCTCATTATCAAAGGAATTGAAGAAAAAGACCGTTCGGCGTGGTCATATATTCTGGGTAAGCACAACATCAATGTCCGTCACGCGGCTAATGAACTGGCCTGGCAAACTGAGGACCATTCCGATGAGGGAACGCTGCTCAAAAATTACGTATTACGCAATTTCGAGAAAAACGACACCCGTACATTTGGCTTGTGCTTCGGCATTCAGACGCGCCCAAAATCGGAAGTGTTCGGGTCGGTGCTGATCCGTAAACGTCCGGTATTCCGGCTTGGGCAGTTGGCTTTATTCAGCGTGTACGATATTTATTTCGCGGACAATTTCAACCCGAACAGCCGCATTTATCACGCCTTTGAAAAGGGTTTGTTCAAGCTGCACGTACCGAATCAGCTAAATCGGCTGTGCCGGAAATTCAATGCAAGGCGTTTGCAGGAAGGCATGGCTCCCGTGCGAATTGAGGTTGAAAAACTGGTACTGACGGCAGCGGGATTTACTACGGTAAATCAATGCCCACATTGTTTTACGGTCTATGACGAAAACTATGGCGACGAACGGCGTGGTATTCCGGCCGACACAAGGTTTGCTCAACTTCCCCCTGATTACACCTGCTCGACCTGCGACGCGCCCAAACAGGACATGCGGGAAATTCAGTTGGAAGGTAGTATGATTAGTTAGCCTTCGCGTGGTGTCAGATTTGAGAATCTGACAGGCGAGGAAGGTTCGTCATTGCGTTTCCCGAAACTTCTCTGTGTCGGTTTTGACCGGGCTGGCGTTCCAGAACCCGACACCACTGAAAAGTCATTTTATATCCTAACAATCCGCGTCATCTGCGTTCCATAATTCAACGGAATTGAGTAGTATTAAGGTGTGACTCCCTACACCAACGATCTCAAACGCCAAATCGAACGTATTCTGCACTGGGAACCATCCTCCCATTGGCGGCAGCGCGACTTTATGCAATTGAGCAAACGAGTGCTGGCCCATACGAA
>JANPJE010000411.1:0-7489 GCA_031425355.1 Spirosoma sp.
ATAAATTCCATGAGGGGCGGGGGTGTTGAACCTACAGTTATAAACTGAGAAGAGCGGGGAAGGTTGTGCGGAGATTGTAGAGCGGTAGTCTGGTCGGTTATCCGTCTTTATTAAACGTAGATTCGCTTATCTTGCTATCGAATATTGACTAATCGCCTAAACTCATGAAAATCACTCGTCTGCTTCTGTTGCTATTCTTTTGTACCCTTTGCTGTTTGAGCCTTCGCGCTCAAACCACCAAAATCGGTTCGCTCGCCGATGTCAGTTTTATGGAAGGACGCTGGCAGGGAACGTTCAATGGCGGACCCATCGAAGCGGCCTGGATTGCCCCCGTTGGCGATAATCTCTCCGGATTCATGCGGATGATGAAAGACAACAAAGTCTCGATGTATGAGATGTTGGTCTTTGAGCAAACCGAACAGGGGCCGATTGTCCTGGTCAAGCATTTCAAACCCGGTCTGATCGGGCAGGAAGACAAAGACAAGTCAGACCGTTATCGGTTTATTGACGCTAAAAAAGACCAGGCTCTGTTCGAGAAGGCCGATGGCTCAATTCGAATCATTTACGAAAAACGCGGACCCGACCAGTTAGTCATTCAACGGGGACAGCAGAAAGACGGCCAATGGGCCTTTGCTGACCTGTTTGTCTTCAATCGCGTTCGCTAACGTACTATGGCTGATTACGTCATTCCCGCCCAAACCCGCATTGGGCATATTCATCTGAAAGTAGCCGACCTCGACCGTGCGCTGGCCTTCTACCGCGATCTGCTTGGCTTTTCGCTGATAACCATGTATGGCGAAGAGGCTGCGTTCATTTCGGCTGGGGGATATCATCACCACATTGGCTTAAATACGTGGTATAGCAAAGATGCGCCACCAGCTCCGGTACGTTCGGCAGGGCTGTTTCATACGGCGATACTCTATCCTACCCGCCGGGATTTAGCTGTTGCATTACAGCGCCTTATCGACGCAAAATACCCCATTACGGGTGCGTCGGATCATGGCGTGTCGGAAGCTATTTACCTCAATGACCCCGATAAAAACGGCGTAGAACTCTACTGGGATCGACCGCGCGAACAATGGCCGCATAAGCCCGATGGCTCGGTCGAGATGTTCACGCATTCGCTGGATTTGGAAGGGCTGTTGGCAGAGATTTAAGCGACCATCCAGCAGGATTATAAGTAAAACAGGGCAGATCTGTACGATTTGCCCTGTTTTACTTATAGAGATTGCAGTTTCAAATTCCGCCAGCGGACTTTAATGCCGCCACCATCGTGGATTTGCAGCGCTACCGATCCATCGGCTTTACCAATTTTTTCGTCTTTGAAATCCACCATCGACTCCCCGTTGAGGAACGTCTGCACATGGTCGCCCTCAACCCGGATGCGGAGCGTATTCCACTCGCCGGGTTTCAGGATTTTTTCTTTCTCGTCGGGAATCTGCACAAGCCAGTTCCGTCCGTAAGATTCGTAAATACCACCTGTATCGTGGTTGGGCGGGGCCACTTCGACCTGCCAGCCACTCACTCTGGTACCCTCGATGGTTGAGCGAAAAAATACGCCACTATTGCCATTGGCTTCCTGCTTGAACTCCAGCGATAAGTCGAAGTTTTTATAGAATTTTTCGGTCGCTAAATAACCGTACTTTTTGTCGGGACCGCTCTCGCAGATGAGTTCTCCCTTCTCGACGTACCATTTTTCGGTGCCGTAAATTTTCCAGCCCTTCAGGTTTTTGCCGTTGAAAAGCTTGATGGTTTTAGTCGGAGCCGTAAAGGCTAATACGCTCAACATGAGACCGAAGGCAATGCAATATTTAATCATGTTCTGAAAATTTTACAGGTTAATGTTTACAAAAGAACGTTACAGACCCGGCATAATGACACAGACCGGAGCAGGCACTTTCACTGATTGTCCGGTATAAGCCAGTTTCCCCGTTTTCTGATCGCGCTTAAAAATGGTGATATTGTCTGAATCCTGATTCGCTACAAAAAGAAAATCGCCTTTCGGGTCGATCAGGAAGTTACGGGGTGTTTTGCCTTCCGTCGGCTGATCGCCCACTTTGGTCAGTTTCCCATCGCTACCAATGGCAAAAATACCCAGCGTGTTAGCCCCCCGGTTTGACTGATACAGAAACTTGCCCGATTGATCGATGTGAATATCGGCACTGGTGTTTTGACCGCTAAAATCCGTGGGCAATGTCTTTACGTTATCATCAATCAACGTTAATGAGCCGGTTTTGGCGTCGCGGGAAAACACGGCTACCGTTGAGGTCAGTTCTTCGACTAAGTAAGCGTATTTACCGTTGGGATGGAACGTGAAATGGCGCGGTCCCGAACCGGGGTTCACCGTTGCGAAAGGGGTTGAGGCCGGTTTTATTTTGCTGGCTTGCGCGTCGATCTCGTAAATATGAAGTTTGTCTGTACCGAGGTCTGCTACGTAGGCAAACCGGTTATCAGGTGCAACCGTTGTCGAATGGACGTGGGGTTTATCCTGCCGTTTCGCGTCAACGCCATTGCCGGTGTTCTTGACGCTGTCGGTAGCCGCGCCCAACGTACCATCAGATTTGATGGGCAGCACCGCTAAACTTCCTCCGCCATAATTCGACACGAAAGCCGTTTTGCCCGTCTGATCGACGCTAATGTGACACGGACCCCCGCCAAGCGACGACTGTGCGTTCAAAAATTGTAATTTTCCGGTTGCTTTATCGACGGCATACGCACTCACGCCCCCGCGCTTATCGCCCCCTTCATTAACCGAGTAAAGGTAATTTCCCGACGGGTGAATGGCAAGAAAGGAAGGGCTTTTGGCGTTTGAAACGGACTGTACAGGCACCATGCTGCCCGTTTTCCGATCGAATTCGAATACGTAAATACCCTCGCTACCCCGAACGGAATACGTACCAACATACATGATTTCTTTGCCCGGCTGGGCTTCGGTAGTCAGGCTTATACCCATTAAAATAGCAATCAATAGTTTGTTCATAAACGCAAGAATAAGTCCAATAAATAAGTACGGAATCAGTCTAAACTACCGCTGTCCTTCTGTTGATTTGCAGGCGCTAAGAATGATTTTCGGAAATTTAGTCATCCAGTGAAGAAATAATGCAATCAGAATAGTTATAGATGCATAATGGTATAAAACGATTAATCAGAATGCGTTACTTTTGCGTAACGATTAGCAACATTTGTTTTTGGCCTATATCGTTAAACCTAACTTTTCGTTAACACCTCCAGTACTATGAAACGAGTATTGATTATTTTATCGGCTGTCGTCATGTTAGCTTCCTGTAATAGCAAGAAGCGGCTGGCCGAAATGAAAACCTTACAGGATGCCCGTGACAAAGCTGTTGCATCATTGAATGATTGCGATCAGCGCACGGCTGACCTTCGCACACAGTTGTCGGCTAAAGACACGGATTTGCAGGGTAAAGACAAGCAAGCGGCCGATTTGCAGGCCCAGATTGATTACCTCAAGAAGACAAACATCAACCTCCTCGACCGGATGTCGGATTTGTCGATTGTCAGTAAATCGGGTGCGGAAAGCATCAAAAAATCGCTCGAAACCTTAAACGAACAGACCAAGTACACAAATAACCTCAATGCATCTATCCAACGGAAAGACTCGTTGAATCTGGCGTTGGTTATGAGCCTGAAACGGTCATTGGACGATATCAACGATCAGGACGTGCAGGTGGAAGTGAAAAAAGGTGTTGTTTATGTGTCAATTTCCGACAAACTGCTGTTCAAATCGGGTAGCTACGACATTACGCCAAAAGCGGAAATCGTGCTCGGTAAAGTAGCCAAAGTGGTGAACGATCATAAAGAACTTGATATTCTGGTTGAAGGCCACACTGACGCTGTCCCTATTGCAACGACAGCCATCAAAGACAACTGGGATCTAAGTGCACTCCGCGCTACGTCGGTTGTTCGTACGCTACAAGCCCGGTTTGGTGTCGCTCCTGAGCGTTTAACTGCCGGTGGCCGCTCCGAATTCGCACCTAAAGATGACAACACAACATCGGTAGGTCGTCAGCAAAACCGCCGGACAGAAATCATCATCACCCCAAAACTCGATCAGTTCTTCAATTTATTGTCGAGCGGTCAGGCCGGGGGAAGCAAATAATTTTGTTTGTTCTAACAAAAAGAGCCGTCTGGAATCTAGACGGCTCTTTTTGTTAGAACAAATGACCTTCGCAGAACTCAATTGATCTGCTTTGTTCCTTCCGCAGGGGGAGAAATCTTGACTTCTTCCGTTACCTGAGAGGTTTCCTTCTTTGGTGCCACCAGAGTCGGCTCATCTTCCTCTGGCATTACGGATTCAGGCAGGGATTGCTGATGGTCATGAACGGGCATCTCATCTTCATCGGATTTTGATTCTGTTCCCCGTTCTTCATCGGTTAATATTGAGACCGGCAACACAGCCGCTTCGGTAGCATCCGGTCCGGAAACCGGCAGCAGGCTATCCTCAATGGGTGGCTCACCAAAGAATCGACGCTGGAAGAACAAGATCAAACAGACGCCCATAAAAATGCATGAGTCGGCTACGTTGAAAATAGGCGTTGAATAATACTGACCACCCCATACCGGCATCCATTCGGGAATGAAACCTTCCCAAACATCCACGAAAATCATGTCAATCACTTGCCCATGAAACCAGGGCGTTGGTGAACCATAAGGCGCATTATTTAGAAAAACGCCGTAGAACGTACTGTCTATGACATTGCCGACGGCTCCCGCCAGAATCATAGCCATTGCCCAGAGTAGTCCGTTCGGCGCCCCCCGATGTGCCAGATTTACCAAATAATAGCCAATGCCGACCATGGCAAATAACCGGAATATACTGAGCAGGAGCTTACCATATTCGTACCCCAACTGCATGCCAAAAGCCATGCCGGGATTTAGTACGTAGTGAAGCTTGAGCCAGTCGCCGGCCACTTTAACCTGCCCCGCAAAACCGGGAGACATGTAAAAATGTACGGCCAGTTTTACGCCCTGATCGAGGACAATCAACAGCAGCGTCAGCAAAAAGTATTTATAGGGGCTTTTTCGAATCATAATAAAAATATGGCACAGCAATTAGCTGTGCCAGTCAATGAACTAAAATAGGCAGTAAAGCGGACAAACCGAATCGTACCGGTCAACCTGTTTGTTATCGGCAACCTTTCCGACGTTTCAATTCGTCGCTTACCAGATTAAACTCCCGGCTGCTTTGTCCGGCAATCGACTTGTTTTCATCGGCCCGCCGAAACAAATAAGGCATTACCGTTTCAACGGGTCCGTAAGGCACATATTTCGCTACGTTATACCCGGCGTTGGCAAGATTGTAGGAGATGTTATCGCTCATGCCAAGCAACTGGGCAAAATAGATATGCGGATCGCTCGGCTCGATACCCATCTCTTTCATGTGCTGTACGCAATACTGGCAACTCTCTTCATTGTGCGTACCCAAACAGATCGAAATCGTGTTACGGTGTTCCAGACAATAATCAATGGCTGCGTTAAAATCGTGGTCGGTATCGTCTTTTGTTGGCTGGATCGGGTCCTGATATTCCTCCTCGTGTGCCCGAAGCCGCTCTTTTTCGAGATAAGCTCCGCGCACTAATTTGACGCCGAGGTGGTAGCCTTTGGCTTGCGCTTCAGCGGTGTCGCGCTGGAGGTGTGCCAGACTTTCCCAACGATACATCTGGTACGTATTATAAACAACGGGTCGCTCATGATTGTAGCGATCCATCATTTCATAAGCCAATGTATCGATGGTGTCCTGAATCCAGCTTTCCTCGGCGTCGATAAAAATGCGCACGTTCCGTTCGTGGGCACGTCGGCAGAGGGTATCGACCCGCTTCATAACCCGGTCAAACTCAGCTTTCTGGTCTTTGTTTAGCGAGTCACCAATCTGGACCGCTTCGAGCAGGTCAGTAGAGGCAATGCCGGTCACTTTAAAGACAGAAAAGGGAATGTCGCTGGATTCGCTGGCGCGTTCGATTGTGCGAAGGATTTCGAGCGTTGTTTCATCGAAACTTTTCTCCGTTTCCTCGCCTTCAACCGAATAATCGAGGATGGTTCCCACACGGGCATCGTGCAGGTGCTGAATGGTTTTCTCGGAATCCTGGATGCTTTCGCCACCACAAAATTGCCCGAAAATCGTGTTTTTGATGAGGAATTTGATGGGGAGACGTAATCGTAGGGCAATCTTTATAAAAAAAGTCCCTAAATTTACCAGCCATCCCTGATTCATCAACGCAAATAACCAGTAAGTCTTTCGGAGTTTGAAATCCGACTGAGACGAAAAGGCAATCGAAGTGTCCTCAAATGAAAGGGGGCGGACTACGTTTGGATGTACGTCTGAAAGGCCCTGGACAGTCTCCGGCATTAGATTACTTCGGTTCGACATATCAGTGCTCCGTTTGAGCGATGCTACTTGCATAGCGTTAAGTGCGAGTCGGCTAAGCGACCGAAATATATAACGAAATTTCGGTCAATTCGTTAAGTGCCGACGCGGCTTATTTGAACAAACTAAAAACGGTTATAGACAAATGAAGGAACCAGCTTGAAAGACAGCCAATTCCTTTGCAAATATACCATAAATTTAAATTGAAAGTTCCCCATAGAGTAGAGGTGTTACTCGTAGATTAAGTCATTTCGTATGAAAGTAGAATTAGCCGTAGAGCCGCTTGGATCGTGGATTGAGACCAACGGCAAGCCACTGATCATTGCCGGCCCATGCAGTGCCGAAACCGAAGATCAGTTAGTGGAAACCGCTCGCCAGCTAAAGGCGTTGGGAGCCGTTCATGCCATCCGCGCCGGTGTCTGGAAACCCCGCACCCGGCCGGGCAGTTTTGAAGGTATGGGCGAAGCCGCTCTGCCCTGGATTCAACGTGCCAAAGCCGAAACGGGTCTGCCGTTTGCGGTTGAGGTAGCCACCCCGGAGCATATCGAACTGGCTCTGAAATATGGCGTCGATATTCTGTGGATTGGTGCCCGAACAACCGTTAATCCATTTAACGTACAGGAAATTGCCGACGCACTGCGGGGCGTGGACGTACCGGTGCTGATTAAAAACCCGGTGAATCCTGATCTGGCTCTTTGGGTCGGTGCGTTCGAACGTATCGCCGGAGCCGGTATCAAGAAATTAGGCGCTATTCACCGGGGCTTTGCCACGGGTGAAGCCAGCAAATACCGCAACATTCCAATGTGGCAGATGGCTATCGAACTGAAGTCAATCTTCCCGCAGTTACCCATCATCGGCGATCCGAGCCACATGGCAGGCAAACGGGCTTATCTGAACGAACTGTCGCAAATGGCGCTTGACCTTAACTACGACGGTCTGATTGTTGAATCGCACATCGACCCTGATAAGGCTTGGAGTGATGCGGCACAGCAGTTGACACCAGCGGCTTTCGGCGAGATGCTGGATCACCTGCAAATTCGTCAGGTTGAATCACAGAATCTGGAATTTCAGAGCTTTGTGGAGCAGTCACGGCGCAACATCGAT
>JANPJE010000412.1:0-16096 GCA_031425355.1 Spirosoma sp.
ATACCGGTAACGGTGCTCATTTTCAGGAATATATCTTCTTCACAGACGACCGCAATGTGTTCGCCATCGACGGCCAGAAAGCGTGTTTCACTCTCGAACAAACCGAGGTCGTGCGCGAACCGGACAATGCAACGCCCGCCATTGCCGCACATGCTGCCCTCGGCTCCGTCGGCGTTGAAATATACCATTCTGAAAGTATAGTCCGGATCGTTCCGGAGCAAAATCAGCCCGTCGGCCCCGATGCCGAACCGACGGTGGCATATCCGTTCGATGAGGGCCTGATTGGTGGCAGGAAAGGTTTCGTTCCGGTCGTCGATCAGTACAAAATCATTGCCGGTGCCCTGGTATTTAACAAACGATAAATTCATGCTGATTGTCAGGATTAAACGGTCATAAAAAAAGCCACCTTTTCAGGCAGCTTTGATTTTTTCGTAGGCAGATGGCTCAATTAAGCGGCTACAACTACCTTCGGCTTCCGCTCTTTAACGCGAGCCGCTTTACCCTGGCGACCGCGCAGGTAGAACAACCGTGCCCGGCGAACTTTACCCAATCGTACCACTTCGATTTTATCGACATTTGGCGACAGAAGTGGAAAAATCCGTTCAACACCAATGCCATTCGATATTTTGCGGACGGTGAAAGTTTCGCCACCGCTGCTTGGGTTCCGGCGTTGAATAACCGTACCTGTAAATACCTGAATACGTTCTTTGTTTCCTTCGCGGATTTTAACGTGTACGTTCACCGTATCGCCCGCCCGAAACGTGGGCAACTCGGTGCGACGCTGCGCGTTGTCTGCCTCCACTAATTTGATTAACTCGCTCATGACCGTATATAAATCGCCAGAAAAGTATTTGCGAAATGAGCCGCAAAGATAGTAAATTTCTCAGTAGCAGAAAATACTTTTGTAAAATTACGCGAAGGCACCAATCCCAAATTCATGAAAATACTGAACGTTGACCAAATCCGTTCCCTCGACCAATCCACTATTCAGCACGAACCCATTGCCCCGATCAATTTAATGGAGCGGGCAGCCCTCGCTTTCGTCGACTGGTTTGTGGACCGGTTCCCTAACACAAGTCCTACCAAAATATTCTGCGGATTAGGGAATAACGGGGGCGACGGGTTGTGCATCGCCCGGTTATTGCTGGAACGTGATTACCCGATTGACGTGTATGTGGTTCGGTACGCTCCGCGCGAATCGGATGATTTTATGCACAATCACCGACGACTGAAGTTAGTGACCGAGCATGTACATTATATCGAATTGACGCACGATATTCCGGGTTTGCGTCATAACGAAGTGGTAATCGACGCTATTCTGGGGACGGGACTTACGCGCCCGGCCGACGATATTGTGAAAGCGACAATTGAGGCTATCAACCGCGCACCGGCTACAGTGGTATCCGTCGATATTGCCAGTGGCCTTTATACCGACCAGCCGAACGACGCCATCGATGTAATCATCGAACCCGATTATACTGTTACGTTCCAGTTGCCCAAACTGGCGTTTTTATTGCCCAAAAACGGGCGTTACGTTGGCGATTGGCACTTACTGGACATCCGGCTGCACAAAAGATACATCGATCTGGCCCCGACGCTGTATTATTTTACCCAGCCAGCCGAAGCCCGGTTATTACTGCGCAAACGCGCCCGATTTTCGAATAAGGGCACGTTTGGCCATGCGTTGCTGCTGGCGGGCAGTTTCGGTAAAATTGGGGCGGCTGTGCTCTCGGCGCGAGCTTGTTTGCGGTCGGGGGTTGGGTTGCTCACGGTTCATGTTCCCCACTGTGGGTACGCTGTTCTGCAAACGGCGGTGCCCGAAGCGATGTGCCGTCCCGATGCACATCCGAACGTATTGAGCGGTTCGAGCGAGGTGGAAGGCATGGAACCGGCGGCCTATTCGGCGGTGGGTATTGGCCCCGGAATTGGTAAAGCGCCCGAAACGCTGGCGATGCTGAAAAATCTCCTGCCGACGCTGAAAACCCCTATGATAGTCGATGCTGACGCACTGAATTTACTGGCTGAAAATCGGGAATTATTAACCTTGCTTCCGCCCAACAGCATCCTGACACCGCATCCTAAAGAGTTTGAGCGGCTGACAAAAAAATGGGCCAACGATTACGAAAAATTAGATAGTCTGCGTGAATTCACGAAGACATACGGGGTGATTGTTGTTTTGAAAGGAGCCTATTCGGCTATTGCTACGCCCGGTGGCGATATTCATTTCAATTCGTCGGGCAATCCCGGTCTGAGTACTGGCGGCACCGGCGACGTGCTGACGGGCGTGTTGACGGCTCTGCTGGCTCAGGGATATGACCCGATTGAGGCTGCCGTATTGGGCGTATTTGCACACGGTCTGGCGGGCGACCGCGTGGCCGACCAGCGTGGCCCTATTGGTATGACGGCTTCTGACGTGATTGATGCGCTACGTTGGGAATAAATAGGCCAACGGTGTAGATTTTGTTCTACAAGCACTCCGGCTCCATTTAACTTGCTATTATGATTTAGATACCGTTTACGAAATAATGATACTATGTGCGTAGTGGATAAAGGTAAGTAGTAATACGTAATCAGCATTTTCCGGGTTTCTGCGCTATTATACAAGTTGGCAAGGCCCGAAATTTGCAGATGAGTATCTATACAATACCTCATTCACACCATGAAACCTACTACACAACGAGACTGGCGCGTTAGTCGGCCTACCCGGAAGAGCCGGGTTATTTTCGATCAAACAACGGCACTGGGCGGACTTACGCTGGCCTTGTTCGCATACATCGTGTATTACTTCATTTATCCAATGATGGCTAAAGGATTGCTTTGGTAGAGCCGATTACAAACACAAGATCCCCCACCGAATAAGATTTGGCGGGGGATCTTGTGTTTGTAATCAACGGGATTTATTCCGGTGCGAGTCGAATCCACTAACTCATTAGTTGGTACGTAGCAAAAGCCGCTACGTAGGCCAGTATCATCATGTAGGCCAACTGTACGGCGGGCCATTTCCAACTTTTTGTTTCGCGCTGGGTAGCGGCTAATGTGCTCATGCACATCATGGCAAACACATAAAAAACCAGCAGCGACCAGGCCAATGCAGGTGTGTACATTGGCCCGCCCGTATCGGGATTGCGCTCCTGCCGGAGCCGCTCGCGAATGGTTACGTTCGCGTCGTCGTCACCACTGCCAATACTGTAAATCGTTGACATGGTGGCAACGAACACCTCGCGGGCCGCAAATGAACTCAAAAGCGCGATGCCAATTTTCCAGTCATAACCGAGAGGCCGAATGGCGGGTTCGATGAAATGGCCAAACTGCCCGGCATAGGACGCTTCGAGCCGTTCTGAAGCAATACGATTTTGCAACTCCTTACCCGAACGTACCGGATTTTCCTGCCGGGCGCGGGTTTCGGCCTGGATCATGTCGTCGCCGGGGCCGTAGCTGGCAAGCACCCATAACACAATTGATATGGCCAGAATAACGCGGCCCGCTTCCCACACAAACGCCCGGACGCTCTCCCAAACCGTCATCCCGACGTGGTTCCAGCGAGGCAGTTTGAAGGTTGGTAACTCCATAATGAAATAGCCCCGCTCTTTGGTTCGGAGCATGAGTTTCAATACGTAAGCAGCCAGCAGCGCACTAATCAGGCCTAATAAGTACAAACTCATTAAGGCCAGACCCTGTAAATTGAACAAACCCAAAACCCGTTGACTGGGCACAACTAAGGCAATCAGAATGGTATAGATCGGCAGGCGGGCCGAGCAGCTCATCAGGGGTGTTACCAGAATTGTGATGAGTCGGTCGCGCCGGGTGCCGATGCTTCGGGTCGCCATGATGGCGGGCACGGCACAGGCCACCCCCGAAATAAGCGGTACAACGCTCCGACCATTCAACCCGAATTTGCGCATGATGCGGTCCATAATGACCATCACCCTCGACATATAACCCGATTCTTCGAGCAGCGCAATCAGAAAAAACAGGAACGCGATCTGCGGAATAAACACCAGAATTCCGCCAATGCCAACCAGTATTCCATCGGTGAGCAGGTCAGTGAGCGGGCCAGCAGACAGGCTTTCCTTGAGTTGACCGTTCAGCCAGGCCACGCCCGTGTCGATAGCGTCCATAAACGGCTGCGCCCAGGCGAAAATAGCCTGAAAAATCAGCAGCAATACGAAGCCAAAAATAGCGTAACCCCAGATGGGATGCAGCAATACGCGGTCAAGTTTCTGGCTCCAGGTGGGCTGATTCGGCGGACGCTTATCGCTAACAGATTCGGCGACAATCGTAGCAATGCGTTTGTAGCGCGTAATGGTCTCGCCCGCCTGGAACGTCGGTTCACTGAACTTATATTTATCAATAAGAGCATCCAATCCAATCTGCTGCGGTCGGTTCAGAAACGAAAAACCATCATGCTGAATGACGTATTGCAGGGCGAGGTAATTATTACTGAGTTGATACTGAGTTTTCGTATCGGTGATGAGCGGAGCCACCTCATCGACCGGGTCAAAAAAGAGTTTGCCGGGCAGCGTTGGCTCGTGAATCTGACCCAGAACGGCTTTTTTAAGCTGGTCAACTCCTTCTCCCGTTCGGGCATTAATCCGCACAACCGGCACACCCAGCCGCATGGCCAGTTGCACGGAATTGACCGTTTTTGCCTGCTGACGAGCTACATCGAGCATATTCAGGGCGAGTACCGTAGGCACACCCAAATCGGCAACCTGCGTAAACAGCAATAGATTCCTGTGCAGATTAGACGAATCGACCACAACGACAGCTACGTTGGGGTAGTCAGGATGGGCAGGATTAGCCAGAATATCGGTGACGATTTGTTCGTCTAACGACTTGGGATAAATGGAGTAAACACCGGGAAGATCAATGACGGTGGCTATAGTATGTGCATCAATGGGCCACGTTCCGGATTTTTTATCCATAGTGACACCGGGAAAATTACCCGTTTTCTGACGCAGACCCGTCAGTTGGTTGAACAACGATGATTTACCGGCATTGGGGTTACCGATCAGGGCGATAGTGGGGGCACTCAACTGTTTATGGTTTGTAGTTCGTGATTTATGGCTGTTACCGTAAGTCAACCATAAACGACAACTTATTCGACAAGAATGGTAGCGGCTTCTGACTTCCGCATGGCTAAACAATAACCCGCTACGTTCAGGCAAATCGGGTCGCCAAGGGGGGCTTTGCTGTGCAAACAAATTTCTGCACCCGGCAAACAACCCATCTCGAGCAATTTCAGCGACATCAACTGGTTGTCGAACGACTGAATTATAGCTCGTTCACCAATTTTGAGGTCAGCTACACTCCGTTTGCTCATGATCTTGATGCCGTAGTAGTGCGGCTATTTTTATTTAGATTCAGTTTAATTAACACAACATTACAACGTAAAGTTTTTCGATGCAAGCAGTAACCGCAGAAATGTACTAACCGAAGTTTTTAAGTTTGTGGTCCGTAGTTTGAGTGTCGACAAAACTTCCCGGTTCGGGTGCTGTGTTTTTTATATAGTCATTTAGAATCGTGGCTCTGCGAGATAAATGACGAATGCAGAACATAAAACTATTTCTTTTCTGCGTCAGCATTGCGCCGTAAATTTGTAGAATTAACCGGTAAAATATGGCAGAATCAGTACGGCAGATGCGTGCGTTGATGTGGAAAGAGTTTCTGCTCGAGTGGCGGCAACGTTATGCGCTCAATGGCATGTTACTGTATATTGTGGGAGCGGTGTTTGTCTGTTACCTGAGTTTCAATGCCCGGCGCGGTCAGTTAACGCCGATTGTGTGGAATACGTTGTTCTGGATTATTCTCCTGTTTACGGCCATCAATGCCATTGCCAAGAGTTTCGTTCAGGAGCGGGCGGGACGCCAGCTATACTATTACACGCTGGCCAGTCCGCAGCAGATTATCCTCTCGAAAATCCTGTACAATACGGCTCTGATGCTTGCATTAGCCTTTTTGGGGTTTAGTGTCTACGCATTTGTCATGGGCAATCCGGTCAACGATGTGCCCCTTTACCTGCTAACGCTGGTCTTGGGTGCGGTGGGGTTTGCGGCCTCACTGACGCTGGTATCGGGCATTGCCAGCAAAGCCGAAAACCCGGCAACGCTAATGGCAGTACTAAGTTTCCCGATCATTTTGCCGTTGCTACTGATGTTACTGAAAGTCTCGAAAAATGCGCTTGATGGTCTCGACCGGAGTGTGAGTTGGAACGAAATCGGTACGGTGCTGGCCATTGATGCCATCGTGCTGACACTATCGTGGTTGTTGTTTCCGTTTTTGTGGCGGAGTTAAAGATAATTTGACGTTTGTTGTTCGTGGTTTGTCGTTGACAAAACCAGCGTAACGACAAACATCAAAACACAAACTATAAACTATGAAAAAGAACTGGTGGAAGGCTCTTGCGGTCTTGATTTATGTTTACGTTATTTTTCAGGGAATGCTCGGAACGGTTCCCCGCTTGCCGATTCTGAACGAGAGCATTCGGAACGTATATTTTCACGTATCGCTCTGGTTTTCAATGATAATTTTGCTCATTGCATCCATGGTGTATGCCGTTCGTTACCTGCGAAAAGGCCGGATTGACGATGACCGAATTTCGGTTGAGTTTGCCAATGTCGGCATTCTTTTTGGCGTTTTGGGATGCATAACCGGTTCGCTGTGGGCCAACTTCACCTGGGGCGAACCCTGGCCGAACGACCCGAAACTGAATAGCGTAGCGGTTGCCATGCTCTTGTACTTTGCTTATCTGATTCTGCGCGGCTCGTTCGATGATGAGCAGCGACGCGCCCGAATCTCATCGGTTTATAACATTTTCGCCTTTGCCGTTTTCGTCCCGCTTGTTTTTATCTTACCCCGTCTGACAGATTCACTGCATCCCGGCAACGGCGGTAACCCGGCTTTCGGCGAATATGACATGACCGGCCCGATGCGGCTGGTACTTTACCCGGCTGTTATCGCGCTGACACTCATTGGCGTTTGGATTACGGAACTGCGTGTCCGGCTTCGGCGGGTGAGGTCTTCCATCGAGGAGTAAAGTGCGTGTGTTTTTTCGGAATGATTCGGCTTAATTTTACGTTATTTTTCTAACAATTCTGTCCTGCGATGCAACGGCTTACCCGACTTCCTTATTTACTCCTGACTTTGATGCTGTTGAGCCAAAACCTCATGGCTCAACAGCCTGTTAACAACGGCATTGAGATGGCCGACCGGCTTCGGGCGGATGGGAAAATATGGGTTGTCGTGGCGGTTATCGCGGCTGTTTTTGCCGGTATAATTGCCTATCTTATCCGGCTCGACCGGCAGATTGGTAAGCTTGAAAAAGAAGTAAAGGAAAAAAAGAAAGATTTTAGTTTGTAGTGCCTGCCAAAAACCTGCGAACCACAAGTTGCAAACCGTTTAACGATTATGAAACCCTCTCACATTCTCGGCATTGTCATTATTGCCTTAGCTATTGGCATTATAGTCTCTACGGCTGGCGACGCCAGCTCGTACGTTACGTTCAAACAAGCTACTGAACTCGCACAGGACGGCGACGACAAGATGATTCACGTAGTAGGCAAAGTGCAAAAAGACGCGCAGGGCCGAATTACGGATATGCTCTATAATCCGGCCATTGACCCGAACCACTTTGAGTTTACGCTGGTAGATAACGACAATCGGTCGCAAAAGGTCGTTTACAATAGTCCCAAGCCGCAGGATTTCGAGCGGTCGGAGCAGATCGTAATCATCGGTGCCATGCAGGGCGATCACTTTCAGTGCAACAAAATTTTGCTCAAATGCCCATCCAAATACCAGGATGGCAAGCTGGAAACGACTGAACATGAAGCTAAAACGGCACAGTTGTAACGGATTGACTGAATGATTGAATTATTGAATTCTTTCATTCACTCGGTCAATAATTCAATCATTCAATAATGATACACACAACAGTCGGGCAACTCGGCCACTTTTTCGTAATCCTTTCCTTTGTTACGGCACTCGTCGCAACGGTTGCTTATTTTTTGTCGGCTCTGGGTCGTGGAAACGCTGTGCAAGCCCGATCCGTTGAGGAACCACAGTTGGCTTACGCAGGCGAATCCAGTTTTGGCGGCAAAATAGCGAAGCGCAAGGCACCGCCACAAACGTCAAACGACAAACGACCAGTTCAAAAAGATGACTGGCAATCGCTGGCGCGGTGGGCCTTTTACATTCACGGCGCGGCTGTCGTTGGTGTGGCGGCTTCGCTTTTCTACATCATTTTCAATCATTACTTCGAATATCACTACGCCTGGAGTCACTCATCGCGGGCGTTGCCGGTGCAGTATATGATTGCGTGTTTCTGGGAAAGTCAGGAAGGCTCGTTTCTGCTTTGGCTGTTCTGGAACGCGGTACTGGGAGCCATTTTAATTCCTAAAGCGGGCAAGCAGTGGGAAGCTCCGGTGATGGCGATTTTCGCGCTGGTGCAGGTATTTCTGGCATCTATGATTCTGGGTGTTGTATTTGGCGATACGTTCAAAATTGGCTCCACGCCGTTCCTGTTGCTAAAAGAAGCCATGCCCGAAGCACCGATCTTCGGGGCAGACCCGAATTTTGTTCCTAAAGACGGGAATGGCCTGAATCCGCTGCTCCAGAACTACTGGATGGTTATCCATCCGCCAACGCTGTTTCTTGGTTTCGCCCTGACAATGGTGCCTTTTGCCTATTGCGTGGCCGGTCTCTGGCGCAACCAACCCCTCGAGTGGATTCGCCCTGCCCTACCCTGGACACTTTTCGGAGCCATGATTCTGGGTATTGGCATTATGATGGGCGGCTACTGGGCCTACGAAACGCTTAACTTTGGCGGGTACTGGAACTGGGACCCCGTCGAAAATGCGGTTTATGTGCCCTGGCTCGTCATGGTTGCCGCGTTGCATACGATGCTGATCGCTAAACGTTCATCAACCGGACTGAAGACTGCTATTATTCTGACGATCAGTACGTTTCTACTAATTTTGTACGCTACGTTCCTGACCCGGAGCGGCATCCTGGGCAACGCATCGGTTCACTCGTTTACGGACTTGGGCCTATCGGGGCAGTTGCTGATCTATTTATTAGTGTTTGTGGTGTTGTCTATACTGCTGATGGCCCGCAAATGGAAATACGTTCCGAGCGACGAGAAAGAAGCGTCTGTTTACAGCAAAGAATTCTGGCTGTTTATTGGCGCAACAGTTATCTGTCTGGCGGCTTTTCAGGTCATTGCCACAACGTCTATCCCGGTTTATAACAAGGTACTGGAGGTTTTTGGCAAGGTATCCAATCTGGCCCTCCCCGCCGATCAGATTGCACATTACAACAAGTTTCAGGTTTGGTTTTTCGTGGTGATTGCCCTGATGACGGGCGTCGGTCAGTTTATGTGGTGGCGTAAGATAGAAGGTAAAAAATGGGACGCGCTCATCACACCCGGCATTCTGACGCTGCTCATCAGTGCGGCTCTGATTACGTTCGGCGCGGTGAAAAACCCCGTTTACATGGCCTTGCTGGTTGCTTCGGTATTTGCGCTGATGACCAACGGCACTATTCTGCTGGGTATTATCCGGGGTAACTACCGGCTATCGGGTGGAGCAATTGCTCACATGGGTATGGCTTTGATGCTGATCGGGATTCTCTATTCGGCTGGTTTTTCGAAAGTAATTTCGATCAATAACAGCGGCCTGCTGATCTCGAAGCAGGATGAGTTTACCAAAAATGATAATAAAGAAAACAAGGAAAATACCTTGTTGTGGTTGAACCAGCCGGAGCGTATGGGGCCGTATCAACTTACGTACCGGGGTCAGCGTATCGAAGCCCGCGATGTGCCCGGCTATATTGACCGCAAAGATATTGAACTGATTGAAGGTGGTGGGGAGACGCTCTCTTTCCACGGCATTGCTCAGCGCGACATTGAACAGAACGGAAAGCTCTATCACAAAAAGGGTGATACGGTGGCTCTGTACCCCGAAAATACGTATTACCAGGTAGAATATCGGGAGCCAGGCGGCAAAATTTTCAACCTTTATCCACGCGCTCAGGTGAACGAGCGAATGGGTTTGCTGGCGTCGCCCGATATTCGGCACAAAGTTGACCGCGATATGTACACCTTCGTGTCGTCGGTGCCGGACCCGACTGCCGAAAACAAGTGGGAGAAAACCGAGACGTTTAGCGTCGCTATTAAAGACACATTTTTCCTGAACGACTACGTAGCGATTCTTGACGATGTTGTACGGACAAACGAAGTTGATGGATTGGAGATCGGCCCGACCGATGCTGCCGTTCGGGCAAGGGTTCGGGTTCTCGATAAAAATGGTGAGCATATCTTGAATCCGGCATTCATCATCAAAAACCGCATGGTTGCCCACCCTGCCGAAATGAGTGATGAGTTGGGCGTTCGGATTCAATTGAATGAAATCAACCCCCAAACTGGCAAATTTGTCTTCGCCGTTAACCGGACCCAGCGCGACTATATCGTGATGAAAGCCGTTGAAAAACCGTTTATCAATCTCCTCTGGATTGGAACGCTGGTTGTGGTGCTGGGCTTTCTGATTGCTACCATCCGTCGGTATCGGGAGTTTAGAAAATTGCAGGTTAAAGCATAGTTCGTCGTTTGAAGTTTGTTGTTGGCCAACTACCTATCCGTTTTTTTAAAGTCGGACCTACGACAAACTTCGGACTACAAACGGTAAACCGAAATATGAAACTTCGCGAAATTATTCTTCTGGCTGTCGCTGCCGGTTTTTTAGTCATATGGATTGCCGAGTACCAGCGCACTACCTTTATCGACAGTTACTGGCTGTTGATGCTGTGTCTGGTGTTTTTGCTGGCATTTCAGTACATCCGGCACAAACGGCTCGAACGCGAAAAAGCCATCTCGCCAACGATTAAACAAATGGTGGAAGACCGTAAGAAGAAAAAATAAGGTTTACAGTTTGAGGTTTACGGTATTCAGTTGGCTGACGCGTTCGTGTATGCGTCAGTCCCGGCGGGGAGCCGCAACCGAATACCGTAAACTTTAAACCTCAAACCATAAACCTTACCCTTTTTGGAACCCTACGTCCTTTTATTCGGTGCTTTACTGGCCCTCGTGCTGGCTGGTTTTTTCTCGGCAGTCGAGATGGCGTATGTATCGGTCAATCGCTTATATTTTGAACTCCACAGCAAACAAGGCCCGCTGAGCGAAAAATTGGTATCGGGCTTTCTGAAAAATCCCATTTTATTTGTTGGAACAACCTTAACCGGCAACACACTCTTTCTGGTGCTGTATGGCGTTTTGGGCGTTACGGTCTTAAATCCGGTGCTGCTGGCCATTCTACCTGCCAGTTGGGCTGTCCATGAGTCCGTGTTTATCATTATTGAAACGCTCATTTTAACGGTCATTTTTCTACCCTTAGCCGATTACATCCCAAAAAGTCTCGCGCTCATTCATCCCGACCGGTTTCTGGAAGCTTTGGCCGTACCACTTTGGGTAATCTATAAGACAATTGCGCCCGTGGTTCAAGTGCTGGTGGGCACGTCTCGATTCTTTATTCGGTACGTGCTGCGAAAACGAAATCCTGAAATACGTCCGGTTTTTGGCCTTACCGATCTTAATCACTACCTCCAGCAACTGAATCAGAAAACGGATACTGAACAGAACGTAGAGATTGATACGCAGATTTTTAATAACGCCATTGAGTTTCGTGATGTGCGGGTGCGCGACTGCTTAGTGCCTCGTACCGAAATTAATGCCATCGCCGTCGATGACTCGGTGGAAGAACTCCGGCAGGCTTTTCAGGATAGTGGTCACTCAAAAATCGTTGTGTATCGCGACACCATCGACGACGTGATCGGCTATTGCCATGCGCTGGCCCTGTTCAAAAAACCGGCCACAGTCGAGGAAATTATTACGCCCATTATCACCGTTCCCGAATCCATGCCCGCCCAGGATTTGCTCCTGCGTTTTTTGTCGGAGCGTAAAAGTCTGGCTTTGGTTGTCGATGAGTTTGGCGGCACAGCGGGCATTGTGAGCGTTGAAGATATGGTGGAACAGATTTTCGGCGAGATTCAGGACGAATACGATACCAACGAAGACTGGGTTGAGCAACAACTCGACGAAACGACCTGGCTGCTCAGTGCCCGGCATGAGATTGACGACCTGAACAAAACCTACGGCTGGACGATCCCTGAAGGAACGTATGACACCCTCGGCGGCTTGATTTTATCGGCACACGAAAACGTTCCTGAAGTTGGTGAAGTCATTGAATCGTCGCCGTTTACATTTACCATTATTTCGATGGACGGCACCCGGATTGATACGGTGAAAGTCCAGTTGAGAACAGAGTAATTCTTAGTGAGAAATCGCTCATGCTGATACGTATCAGCGATTCTCTGACAAAAATCCTGACCTAATCATATCAACATTGTGAATACAGCCTCTGCATCTATCCAGCAAACTGTGGCGCAGCATCTGCTCGCCGTACAAGCCATCCGGCTCCAGCCTACTGAACCTTTTACGTGGAGTTCCGGCTGGAAATCACCCATCTACTGCGACAATCGGGTTACGCTGGCCTATCCGGACGTGCGCACGTTTATCAAAAATGCACTGGCCGAAGTCGTTCAGTATTACTTTCCTGGTGTTCAGGTAATTGCCGGTGTTGCCACGGCAGGCATTCCGCAGGGGGCTTTAGTGGCCGACGCGCTGGGCCTCCCCTATTGTTACGTTCGGCCCGAACCCAAAGCCCACGGGATGGGTAAGCAGATTGAAGGACATCTGGAAACAGGTCATAAAGTGGTAGTAATTGAAGATCTGATTTCGACGGGCGGCAGTTCACTGAAAGTAGTCGATGCCCTGCGGGCAGCCGGTGCTGACGTTCTGGGCATGGCCGCGATTTTCACGTATGGCTTTCCGTTGGCCGATGCCAATTTTGCGGCTAAAAACGTACCATTAGTATGCCTGAGTAACTACGATGCCCTGTTGACCGAAGCCCAATCGCTCAATTATATTCCGGCTGATGCGATGGATTCATTGGCGGCCTGGCGCAAAAATCCGGCAGACTGGGGTGTTTAACGGGTAGATGCGTTCTCACCTGAACGTTGGCTTCGCTGGCTAAATCATCGACTTCACGTCTGACCCGTGGGTTGGATAGGCAAACAACGTACTAACCAGTTCGGCGGCTGGAATACGGTATTTCATGGCCAGCGTGAGCAGGTTTATTACTTCGTCGCTGCCCGACCCCAGCAGATGAGCACCTACAAGCTGATCCGTTTTTTCGTCAATCAATATCTTGAACCCCGAAAACGGTTCATTAATACGTCGGCTACTGTACCAGTCGGCGGTTTCCCGAAACGTCACCTTTATCGCGAGTCCCCGTTCCTTAGCCTGCTCTTCCGTAAGCCCGACGGATGCCAGTGGCGGAAGGGTGAACACAACGCTGGGCACAGGATTTTCGGCAAAGGTCTTTCGATTGCCATTCAGTATGTTATCGGCCACAATTTGCCCTTCATACGAGGCTAAGGGCGTGAGTGGCAAGCCTTTATCAGCAACATCGCCACACGCATAAATAGCTGGATTTGACGTGCTCTGACCGTATTTGTTGACCAGAATACCCTTCTTACCAACTTCGACTCCGGCTTTTTCCAGATTCAGTTCCGCTACGTCGGCCACACGACCGGCAGCATGAACAACCAACCCGGTCGAAACTGAATGTCCTTTGCCTTTCTGGGTGTACCGAACGGTCAGGTCACCGGATTCGCCCATCACGGCGGTCACGCTGGCTTCCAGTAAAACCCGAATACCGGTGGCTTCTGTTGCCTTCACCAACAGATCAACCAAATCCTTGTCGAAGCCTTCCAATGGTCGCTTCCCCTGATGCAGTATCGTCACCTTTGCCCCGGCGCGGGCAGCAATGTGCGCAAACTCAAAGGCGATATACCCTCCACCAACCATTACAATCTTGCCGGGTAATTGCAGTAATTCCAGAAAGCCGGTGCTATCCGTTAGTAATTCTTCGCCGGGAATGGCGAGTGGTTTAGGCCGCTGGCCAGTGGCAATGGCGACGTGTTTTGCCCGTAACTCGTCTTCGCCAACGCGCACTGTATCGGCCGATACGAATGTAGCCACACCATGAAAGGCTTTTATACCCAAGTCGGCAAACTTAATTTCGGTCTTTTCAGGAATAGAAGCGGTAAATGTCTTTTTGAACCGCATTAGGTTGGGCCAGTCGATGGCCGGTCCGTTTTTGATTCCTTTTCCCTGCATTTGGCCGGCGCGGGCAATTATTTCAGCCGCGCCCACCAGTACTTTTTTGGGGTCGCAACCCCGCTGTGAGCACGTACCGCCGAAGGGTAATTTATCAGCAATAGCAACCGTTTTGCCAGCTTTTCGGGCAGCCTGCGCGACTGTTACGCCCGCCGAACCCGTGCCAATAACCAGAACATCGAAGTTTTGTAGAGACATTATAGAAGGAATAGTTTATTCATATAACTCGCAGATGCCGGAACTGGCTAAAAATTTAGGTCGCTTTTTTCGGTTCGTCATCAGTCACTAAGGTCAGGAATGGTCGGGATTAGTCAGGAGATGGCCAACCATTCATAGTACGCTTATCATCCCATAATCAATCCTGACTATCCCAGACCACTTCTGACCTATATCGTCTGACCGTTTAATCACGGTCACCTACCGCTTACTCAATATATAGATCACAATGGCTTGTTAATCTATCACATTAGTATAGTACAAGGCTTTCTCTTTAAACATTAAATTAATGGAAACTGCCATTCGGGTCATGCTGGCCGATGACCATCACCTATTTACAGATAGCGTTTATACGTTGTTATCAGAATTTCCTCAGATCGAGGTGATAGCGAGAGCTTATTCGGGCGACGAGACACTATATCAACTTCGCCGGTTCCGAACGGATGTATTGCTATTGGACATTAACATGCCGGGCCGGGATGGCTTGTGCGTACTTGAAGTGATTCAGCGACAGAAATTGCCGGTGGGCGTGATTATACTGACGTCTTATGACGATACGTCGTTGATGAAAAAGTGTCTGGCGTTAGGTGCTATGGGTTATTTACTGAAGGAGGTTTCCGCTGACGAATTAGTCGATGCCATTCAGACGGTTGCTGCTGGCAAAAAGTATACGGCTCCTTCTTTACAACGTACTGTTCATTACCGCGAAGATCCTTACGACCAGTTTACCCTCAAATACAAGCTCAATGAGCGAGAATTAAACATTCTGCGGATGATTACTCAGGAAAAATCGTCCGACGAAATCGCTGATGAACTCTGTGTAAGCTCCCATACGGTTGATGCCGCCCGTAAAGCACTCTTTAAAAAGTTAGACGTACGCAGTGTCGTGGGTTTAGTGAACATAGCTTGGCGGCATCTTTTAGTATAAGGTAAAAACTACCCTCACTCCTACCTGATTCTATATTGACAATGAATATTCAAATTGTAAACTACTGTAAATCAGCAAACTAATCATACCTAAAGTAGTCATAATCAGCAAAATAGTATTGAGGAAATTTGTAACGACAAAGGCGCTATCCATAACGCATTTAAGTCGAACGTGTTGTTCCCGTCACGATCCACGGGATTTTCTCAATCCTTATTTATTTAAATACCATGGAGTCACAAGAAGAAAAACCAATGACATTTGAGGACCTTGTTGCCCTTGACAAACAACTTAAAAGCACCAATCTGGCTACAGTAGGCGCAGCGGGCGCATCCGAAGACATCACTTCCAAGCTGAAAACGGCCTGCAGTATTTTCAAAGTAATACGTCCCGTTATCGGCGTTATTCTGGGAATACCCTTCATTCCAGGCTCGGTGAAGGATGCCTTGAAGCGGTTCCGATCCGTGATGGATTCTGTGTGCGTGTAAGTTTTTAGCGGGCCGGTTAGGGTAACACGAAAGTTACCCTAACCGGCCCGCTTTTACAGTCAAATGATACGTTTCTTCCTGACCTACAACCAATTAACCGAAGTTGCAACCTATGGAAAGTCCCAGCCTGATCAGCCAATCGAGAGCCATCGTACTGAATAAATACGGGAAAAATTTTGCAGAAAAAGCCAGCGACGATATGTGCTTAGCGATAGCAGCACCTCCCTCCGGATTTTT
>JANPJE010000413.1:0-4081 GCA_031425355.1 Spirosoma sp.
TTAGAATTAAGAAAGAAAATTCATACAAACGAAGATTTGAGGATAAAATGTATTCCTTATTTATTCTTTTCCACAAGTGCTGAGCAAGAACATGTTGTTGATGCATATTCCGAGTCAGTACAGGGATTTTTTATCAAGCCACATTCCTTTGATAAATTGAAACGAACAATACGGATAATCGTAGAATATTGGCAAGAGTGCGAGTCTCCAAATTACGTTAAGTGACGAATGTCGGGGTGTGTCCGTAGTTTCGCTTCGCGTGGGCGGCTTGTCGAGCGACAGGAAGCACGCTCAACAGACGACTTTTGAGTTCGTTTGCTGGTTCGCATATGACACAGGAAAAGCCCTGACTGACCGGGTGGGGTATGGGTGTAGATTTGTGTATCAATCAGACAGGTGAATTTGATTATTAATGAAAATGAAAACTGACAATCTTTTAAAGCAGATCGATTTTATTAAGGAAATTGACAAGCTCAAGTACATACAGCGTAAAACCAGATTATTTAACAGTAACAGGCATGAAAATGATGCAGAACATAGCTGGCATTTAGCCATGATGACAATTGTTTTAGCAGAGCATTCAGATGTGCCGATTGACGTACTGAAAGTCCTTAAAATGGTTTTAATTCATGATATTGTAGAAATTGATGCAGGAGATACATTTATCTATGACACGCAAAAAAATCATACGAATACTGATGAAGAATTAGCTGCGGCAAAACGAATATTTGGTTTGTTACCACAAAAGCAAGCAGATGAGTTTATTGCTGTTTGGGAAGAGTTTGAGGAAGGATTGACTGATGAAGCAAAATTTGCCAGAGCCATGGATAGGTTTGAACCACTGCTACAAAATACGTCAAATGATGGTGGGACCTGGGTGGAATTTGATGTAAATTATCAAAAGGTATATGACAAGAAAAAAGCGATCAAAAATGGTTCAGCTACGGTCTGGAATTACGCAGAGAGCTTAATCAACCAAAGTGTTGATAGTGGAATACTAAAAAAGTAATTGAAAACACCGTAATTTCCGGCGACAGGATGCTCGTCCCGAAGAATAGTCTGACAATAAGAGTACCCGCTTAGTTTGCCCCGATGGCAACCGGTTTCCCCTACCCGAAACGCTCGAAGAACTGAGTGAGCAGATTGACCCGCGTTATTTTTTCGGGCAAATCGGCAATGCATCGTTGACGTGGAGAGTATTCGGTCATTCATAAACACGTCAACGGGGATTGAAACTTGACCCGACGCCAGCCATACCCAAAGAACTTTTCGTGAGCCGCGAAAAAGCCGACGAATTAAAAACAGGGCTAAATAAATGAACTGAAATGCTGATCCTGCAACCCCTAACCGAAGCCGATATTTCATTCGCCATTCAAGCCGAAAATCACCCCGACAATCGACGTTTCGTTGGGCAATGGACCTACCAACAATACCAGGCGGGCTTAACCGATGAAAATTACCAGTGCTTTCTGTTTGTCGATAACGAGCAGCCGGTTGGGCATTGCATTTTGCATGACCTGCAAAACCCGGACAACTCTGTTTTATTGAAACGCATTATCGTTCAGGCGAAGGGACAGGGCTACGGCCGGGCGGCTTTGGCCCAATTAACGGATTATACGTTCAAGGTGCTCAAGGCGAACCGGCTATGGTTAGACGTACGGGCGTTTAACGAGCGAGCGGAAATGCTATACAAATCGGTTGGATTCAGGCACGAAGGCACCCTTCTGCAAGCCTCGAAAGTAGACGATACGTATTACGATTTGAAGCTTTATGGAATGCTGCGGGAGGAGTATGAACAGCAGCCGAAACGAAGTTGACTACTCACTTTGTTCAAGAGCGAACCAGATTGAAACGTGTTCAATTTTGGGCAAACAAAAAAGCCAAGCGAGACACTCTCTTGGCTTTCTGATTTACTCAACGTTATGAAAAACTTTTCTTTTCGACACAATAATAAAACAAAAATTGATAAAATAGATTCTTTAGTTCAAATTATTTTTACAAACCATGCAAAACTAACTGATAATCAGATAGATAACCTTTTCAATTTCCACAGATTAAGAGGCTCTATTGAGTATATATACTTACAAAAAGGACCGTTCCCTAATTCATTCGCCACCTAATTACGTGAATAAAATACCATCGCGGATAGTTACCGTTCGGTCAGCGAGAGCAGCCAATGCTTCATTATGCGTCACGATAATGAATGTCTGACCGAGTTCGTCGCGGAGCCGGAAAAATAACTGATGGAGATCTTCGGCATTGCGCGAATCGAGATTTCCGCTGGGTTCGTCGGCAAAAACGATTGCCGGATCGTTGATTAAGGCCCGTGCTACGGCGGCCCGTTGCTGCTCACCACCCGACAACTGAGAGGGCAGGTTAGTCAGCCGGTGTTGCAGTCCGAGCGTTGTCAGCAGGGTTTCGGCACGCTGCCGAACGGCCCGTTCATCTTTTCCGGCAATGAAACCCGGCAAACACACATTTTCGAGGGCCGTAAATTCGGGCAGTAGGTTATTGAACTGGAATACGAAGCCGATTCGCTCATTCCGAAACTGCGCCAGTTGCCGGTCGTTAAGCGTAAATACGTTCTGCCCGTCGATGTGCAGTTCGCCTGAATCGGGCCGGTCGAGGGTACCCAGAATTTGCAACAGGGTGGTTTTGCCCGCACCCGATGCGCCTACGATCGACACGACCTCGCCCGCTTCGATGGTTAAATCAATACCTTTCAATACAGGCAGATTGCCGTAGTTTCGGCGAATATCGGTAGTCTGGAGAAGCGAACTCATAGAGAATGATAAATGATGGATGATGAATGATTGAAAAGAAAGAGACGTAGTAGATCAATTTTAGCCGATCACGATCATCATTCATCATTCATCATTCATCATTTCCTGCTAACTTGCCGCACAAAAATACGATTTCCAATCCTCCTTGTTGCAGTTGTCATGAATATACACGAGTATCAGGGTAAAGAAATTCTCAAGAAATACGGCGTCCGCATTCAGGAGGGCATTGTAGCTGAGTCACCCGAGAAGGCCGTTGAAGCCGCCAAATTGCTGATCGCCCAATCAGGTCAGAAGTTTGTGGTCGTTAAATCCCAGATTCATGCTGGCGGACGTGGCAAGGGCCAGATCGCTGGCTCTGAACAACGGGGCGTTGCGTTGGCCAAATCAATCGATGCCGTGCGCGACATCACGAAGAATCTCATTGGCAACATTCTGGTTACCCACCAGACGGGGCCAGAGGGCAAGCGCGTTAACAAAGTGCTCATTGCCGAAGATGTGTATTACCCCGGTCCGTCGGAACCGAAAGAGATGTACATCGGCATCCTGCTCGACCGTGCCAAAGCCTGCAACGTAATCATGGCCAGCACCGAAGGCGGTATGGACATTGAAGAAGTTGCTGAACATACGCCCGAAAAAATCGTAAAAGAGTGGATTGATCCGGCTGTTGGCCTGCAATCCTTTCAGGCACGGAAAATAGCATTTGGCCTGGGGCTGGAAGGAGATGCGTTCAAGGAAATGGTTAAGTTCATAACCGCGCTCTACAAAGCATACGTTGATACCGACGCGTCGATGTTCGAGATTAATCCAGTGCTGAAAACGTCGGACAACAAAATTCTGGCCGTTGATGCTAAGGTAAACTTAGACGACAACGCACTGTATCGCCATCCTGAGCTGAAGGCCATGCGCGATCTGGCTGAAGAAGATCCGCTCGAAGTGGAGGCATCGGCCAGCGACCTGAACTATGTGAAACTCGACGGTAACGTAGGTTGCATGGTGAACGGCGCGGGATTAGCCATGGCAACGATGGACATCATCAAACTGTCGGGTGGCGAACCGGCCAACTTCCTCGATGTTGGGGGTGGAGCCAACGCCAAAACAGTAGAAGCAGGTTTCCGGATTATTTTGAAAGATCCGAACGTAAAAGCCATTCTGATCAATATTTTCGGGGGTATCGTGCGCTGCGACCGCGTAGCAACGGGCGTTGTGGAAGCCTACAAAGCCATTGGCGATATTCCGGTTCCGATCATTGTTCGTCTGCAAGGCACCAACGCTGCCGAGGGCGCAAAAATCATCGACGA
>JANPJE010000414.1:0-5639 GCA_031425355.1 Spirosoma sp.
GGCAGCATGTTTCCATACGATGCACCGGGTAGTACAGGCGCGTTCAAAAGAACCCTCAACGATGTACTGACTGCATTCGATGCCACCAATCCCGGTCAGGGAAAACTGTTTGTGGTCAACACGGAAGTCAATGATCTGGGCTTGTCACTGTCGCAGTTTTTTAAGGAGAAAAGCGTCTTCACCGTCGCGAAGACAAAGGGCAAGTCAACCAGTACGGACTTTGAGGGGATTTTCACCGACATTCTTCAAAATACGGCTGGCGACGAGCTGAGCGTACTCGTTTCGGACCTGATCTATTCCGACCCTAAGCTGACCGGTATGAGTGCCCCGAAAATTCTTGACGCGGCCAGTTCCTTGCTCACCACAGTCTTCAATCCTTACGCCGGCACACATTCGATGCTGGTTATCAAGCTCAAGGCCGACTTTTCAGGGCCGTATTACAGTTGGAACAGTCCAAATAAGGGCAAGGTTTATAAAGGCGAACGACCCTATTACCTCTGCCTGATTGGACGCAACGAAACCATGCAGCGGCTTTACCAGGACCAGACGTACCGGACTATCCGCCAGTTCGATCAGCTACCGGGCTACGAAGATTCGTGGTTTTTCGGACGGGATACAAAAGCGACAACGCCCTTTTATAGCATATTAGTCACTGACCCCACCCGCAAAGGCCGGTTCAAACGCGCCGATGACGAAGTTCGCAGCCGCGCCAAAGCCGTTCACGCCATCACCGATGTGCAGCCCGACGTTGCTGACAAAAGCCTGGCGATTCCCGTAGCGGTCGATCTGTCGGCACTGCGGTTGCCTGCCTCGCTGCTGACCGACGCCAGTCAGTACGTCGTGGAAGGGAAGGATAATTTCCGGGTTTCTGCCGTTCAGACGTATGCAGGAGCCAATGGCACAACGCATAAACTGCTGCTAACGACCAAGAAACCCGCTCGTGGCGAACGGACGGCCACCATTCGGTTACGTCGGCAGTTTCCGCCCCGCTGGATTGCCAACACCAACACAACCAATGATGCACAACCCGACGACAATTCGACATTTGGCATTAAGAATCTGTTGCAGGGCGTCGAACGAGCCTACAACCCCAACAACCAAACTGAGTATTTCACGCTAACTATCAATTTAGAATAACTGATCAGTTGATTGGTTAACTGGTTGATTGATTGACTAAGTATATACGCCAATCACATAATCAGTTAACCAATTAACCAGTCAACCAGTCACAATCATGGAAGATTCCCTTTATAATTTTTACAACCTGTTCGTTAACAGCGCGTTACTCGAAGATCTGTATCAGGAAGAACTGCTGTCACCCCTAACCTGGACCGCCATTGGCCTTGCCTTTCTGGTGGCATTTGCGTTCTACATCTGGCCGTTCAACAAGGTGAGTTTCAGCAGCATGGGTAGCTGGCTGCTGATGATGGGCGTGAGTGCGCTGTTCCTGTTCGTTATCACGCTCGTCACCTGTTATCAGAAAGCCAATCAGGAAATTCTGCGCGACGAAGCCGACACGAATCAGGGAACGCTCTTTGATCAGGGCGTTAGCGTGTTTTTAAGTTACGCCTTCGAGATGGCCCTGCTGACCGCCCTTATTTTCTTTCTCATCTCGATGGTGATGAAAAATTTCAGTAAAAACGCCAAACACCGGCCCATGCTTTGGCCGTCGAAATAAATAGTTATTGGTTGATTGGCTAATTGGTTGACTGCTTGCGTCAGCCAATCAACCAGTTAACCACTCAACCACTCAACCAATAAAACATGCCAAAACTATTTGTATTCGCCATTGGCGGAACCGGCTCGCGGGTGCTAAAAGCCCTGACGTTTTTGCTGGCCTCCGGCGTTCAACTGAAAAATACCGACGAGATCATTCCAATTATTCTGGACCCTCACGCCACCAACGATGACCTCCTCCGAACCAAGGATTTGCTGCGCGAATACGGTAACATCCGTGCGGGTCTGCAAACCAAACCGACGTCGGGTTTTTTCGGTACGGAGATTAAAACGCTGAACCGGGCTATTGGCGGCAACGCGACCATCGCTGATACGTATGTCTTTGAATTACAAGGCGTTCAGCAGGAGAAATTCCGGGATTATATTAATTACGAAGGCCTTGACGCGCCCAGTAAGGCGTTCGCCAGCCTGTTGTTTTCGGACGAAAATCTGGAGACGAAAATGGACATTGGCTTCGTGGGAAATCCGAATATCGGCAGCACGGTCCTGAATCAGTTTCGCTACTCCGATGTATTTCAGGCTTTTGCCGAGAATTTCGGAGCCAACGACCGGATATTTATCGTCAGCTCAATTTTCGGCGGTACGGGTGCTGCTGGCTTTCCAATTTTGCTTAAGAACATTCGGGGAGCGCAGGCTATCGGGCAGATTCCAAATCCGGCTTTCCTGACCAACGCCAAAATTGGCGCAGTGTCGGTGATGCCGTATTTCAGCCTGACCACCAACGACAACAAACTGATTGACCCCGCTTCGTTTATCGCCAAAACAAAAGCTGCGCTCAACTACTACCAGAAGGGCGTGAATCCGGCGGTAAACGCGCTGTATTACATCGGCGACGATCAGACCAAAGCCTATACGTATGACCCCGGCGCGGGCGGACAGAAAAACGAAGCCCACTTTGTTGAACTGGCCTCTGCTCTGGCCATCGTGGATTTCATGAATACCGACGATAGCAGCCTGACTGTTGCGAATGGCCGCCCGACGAACCCGATTTATAAAGAGTTTGGTATTGAGAATGATGGCATTAGCCTTCAATTAGGCAACCTCGCCAACGCAACAAAGCAACTCATCAGTTTGCCACTGTCCAAAATGGCCCTGTTCAGTACGTACCTGAGCCAGCGAATCCGGCAGGCGGCTGGCACGGTGCAGTGGTCAAAGGCAAACCCAACCATTTCGACGGCGTTTCTGAATTCAGGCTTTTTCAACAGCGTTAAAAACTTCGATACGGGCTTTCGTCAGTGGCTGTCCGAGATGCGTGAAAACAAACGGTCGTTCGAGCCGTTTCTGCTCGATGCGGCTAACCTGGGCCATACGGTGCGTGGATTCGAGCCAAAGAAGAAAGGCATTTTCGGGGGCGAGTCAGACGTGAAACTCGACATCGTGGACGACCTCGACCAGACGCTCAACAAAACCGCCGAAGGCAAAGCGTACGGCAGCGAAGCAGACAAACTCATACAATTATTCTCTGAAGGCACCGATCAGTTCGTCCGCGAAAAGCTGCCGAAGGTGCTGGATTATTAAAGATTAGTCAAACATTGTCAGGTTTTGTCAAGAGTGGTCAGACATTGAACATAAACAATTCCTGACTACTCTTGACAAAACCTGACCACACTTGACAACTTTTGACAATAACAGATGCCTACAACATTCAGCTTACATAACCCTACCCCCGGCCTGCACTGGTACGTTAGCAAGCCACTCGGCACCGACCAGATTGCGGCCATCCGTGATCCGCAGGGCGGCCAGACCGTGAAACAAGCGACGTCTATTCCGAGTCCGTTTGCGCGGATGGATCTGGTACGTTCGGCCTTCCTTAACCTGGCCCTCAAACGCGACCTCAGCGGCACCGTCAACGACCAGCGCGTCGTATCGGACTGCCTCGACGTGGGCGAGTTATTTTTCAATTACGATAAACTTAAAACGTTCGTTACCATTACGCCTTTCGATGTCCGCACGGACCTCGACCGGCTGCGGAATTCGACGAGTGTGGGCCACAAACGGCTGGGCGACGCGCTGAAACTGTTTCTCGATCAGGATGCTGCCGAATATAATTTTGGAGACATCAACCGGCTGTTTATCCTGAGCTACCGGGGCCGCGTGGTGGGCGGTACGTCTCCCAAAACGCTGTTTTTCAGTTCGGGGAACGACCTGAGTTGGGTCGATGTGTCGATGGGAAACGACCGGCTTTTCGATAATTCGGTTTGCCCGCTACACCAGCGCGATATTGAATACCAGAAGTTCTGGTACGCCATCAAACTCTTCATGCCCGACTTCCGCGACCGGTTCCGTGAGGTAGATGATTACCTGAACCGAAGCCGCGCCCTGTTGCAGCAGCAAAATCCGGCGATGTTTCATGAACATATCGAATCACCGAACGGGTTGCCGCTGCTGACGAAGGAGAAGTTTGAGCAGGATTTTGAAGAACTAACCACCGGGCCGGGCGACATTGTTGAGGTGCTGGGCTTTCCGCTTCGCAAGAAAAAATCCGACGCCCGCGCCATCGACAAGGTCAGCGATTTCATTATCAAGTCGGACAAATACGCCCGACTGAATCCGAGCCAGCCGCGCCCAATGGCGTTGCAAAACCGCTTTTTCCGGCAGTTTACCTACGTACCACAGGCGCAGTGGAACTCGAACACGCCCGTTCCGTATTACGCCCGCGAGTCGTGGCGCGACAACCAGCGACCCTTGCCGGGACAGGCGGGAAATTACCCCTGGCTCACCGTCAGCGATTTGCTGGAACCGTACTTAATCCGCCTGCCCTTCCCCACCGACCGGGGCCGGTACTTCGACGGCAATCTGCAAACGTCCGCAACGGATAAGGGTTTTCTGTTGCCACTAAAAAAAGATTTCTTCGACTTTTTTGATATTGACGACCTGCTCACGGGCCGCGTCCGGCTAAAAATGACCCCGCAGGGTGGCGGCATCAACGTAACGCTCGACATTCCGGTTACGGCCCCCAACCAACCCGGCAACCAGTTCGTTACGTTCGAGCGCGTTTATAACCCAACGGTTGGCGGTTCGGGAGCACCCAATGAAACAACCAACGAGGGTATTATTGTCGAAAACTCGTTCACGGTCAACATTTATCCGTTTGTGCGGTCGGGTTCGGTTACGGTTCCCGCCGATTACCGGGTGCAACTCATCGAATCGGGTTTCGACAGTCAGAATCAGTATGAACTGACGTATTTCGGTCAAACATCCAACACCGAAGTCAAAGCCGAGTCGAAACACCAGCGTACGGTACGTCAGCAAAATACCGACGGATCGAGCGTGTATTACGTACTGCGCCAGGAGTTTGATTATTTGCAAACGCACATTCGGGCCGATGGCCGCGAGATGCACGGCGTATTGATTCCGCGCTGGCAACTTTACAATGGCGGCAGCAAGCAGTTTGAATTTTCGGTGGATTTCGGGACAACCAATACGCACGTCGAGTATAAAGTAGATGGTGGCGCACCCCGCCCGTTCGACGTGGCAGAACTGACTCCGCAGGTGGCTACATTAGTGGCTCCGGCGCAGTATAATCCGGCTCTGTTCGAGTTGTTCTTACTCTACGATCTGGAGTTTGTGCCGCCAACCATCGGCCCCGGACGACCCGATAACTTCCCGACGCGTACGGCCATTGCCGAGCCGATGAACCTGAGCTACAACCAGCAAACGCAGGCTCTCGCCGACTTCAACATTCCGTTCTACGTCGAGCGGCAACCGGCGGGTTCCAACCGCATCACGACCAACCTGAAATGGGCCAAAAGTAGCGACCAGACCGAACGGCGCGTCGAGGCTTTTCTGGAAGAACTGCTGATGCTCATTAAAAATAAAGTGCTGACAGAAGGGGGTAATCTGACCCAAACGACGGTGTATTGGTTCTTCCCGGCCAGTATGACACCGGGCCGTGTGGGCCA
>JANPJE010000415.1:0-3571 GCA_031425355.1 Spirosoma sp.
TGGGCCTCACCCCGGCTATCATACACATTATACGAATTCGGGAACGACTCGGCATTGAGCGTAAACACAGCAATTGCCTGAGTCAATTTATTTTCCTCTAAAAATGCATAGCCAAGGCCATTTATTTCATTTTCCTTTAGACTATACGCTTTGTCGGCTTTCCAGGCGGCAAACTTTTGCTTCGTTTTTTCCAGCGGGTCTGTCAATATCGACTGGCGCAGTACGTCGGCAACAGACTTTTTGGGAGACTCAACGGGCTGATCGTACAAAATGCGGAGAATGTTTTTCTGAATGTCGTTGAGCGGTGCCCCACCCGTATTGTTCAGCAGCACGACCAGAATTTTATCGGTTGGAAATCGACTAATGGACGTATTGAACCCATTGATTCCTCCGCCATGTTGAATCACGTCCACGCTGTCTTTGAGTTGCCCTATCTTTGTTTTCCCAACACCCCAACCATAGGCATAGTGGTCTAAATAGGGCGTGTACATCGTCGTTTTGCCACTGGCTGACAACAATTTATCGGCATACAACGCCTGATCCCAGCGGTACAAATCCTCAACGGTCGAATACAAAGACCCGGCTGCATACGGAATCGACATATCCAGATAAGGCGAATTGACGTATCCATCAGCCCGTTTTTCGTAACCCGTTGCCCGTTTTGGTAAAATAGGCCCGGCCAGATCATAACCCGTATCCTGAAGTTGAGCAGGGGCAAGAATATTGGCTTTCAATACGTCAGCATACGATTTGCCTGTCACCTTTTCGATGATGACACCCAGCAGGAAATAACCGGAATTGCTGTACGAAAACTTTGAGCCGGGTTCGAAATCCAGCGGCATACTGGCAAACTCTTTCGTGAATGCGTCGGGCGTGTACGGGTCGCGGCTCTTCGTGGCGAAAAAATCTGAAAAACTGGTATAGTTTGGAATGCCCGCTGTATGTGTAAGCAAGTGATGAATCGTGATTTTGTCGCCCGTTGCTTTTGGATAATCTGGTAAATAATCCGTGACTTTCCCAGCCAGTTTCAGCTTTCCCTGCTCAACTAATTGCATAATGAGCATGGCCGTAAACTGCTTGGTAATGGAGCCAAGCCGGAATTTCGTGTCCGGCGTATTCGGAATGCCCCACTCCATATTGGCCATGCCGTAGCCTTTTTTAAAAATTACCTGCCCTCTCTCAGCCACCAAAACCGTCCCGTTAAACTGGCGATTGGCAACGTACTGTTGAACGAGCGCGTCGATCTTAGCCGCTTTTGTTTGAGCGAATGATGCTGAAGCAGTCAGCAGAAGAGTTATAACGGCCAGACCGATGAATCTGTAAGTCGGTATTTTTTGCATACAAGAGGCAGGAAACGTGATGGTTCGCCAAGATTAAGCGTTTTGAACGTTGCACCTCCGATAAATTTAGTAGTCGGTTAACCGCATTGATAAGTGGCAAATAAAAACCCCGTCCTGACTAACTCGATCAGGACGGGGCAAGTTGAATGCAAAACTCAATATCTGTTTCCTTAGTGCGCCAGCAGCCAGTTCTCACCCGTGCCAATGCCCGTTTCCATCTGAACACCCATGGGAATGGCATTTTTCATGATGTCGTTGACGCGCTCACGGAGTAGTTCAATTTCGTCGCGGTGAGCGTCGAAAACCAGTTCGTCATGGACAGTCAGAATCATTTTCGACTTCAACCGTTCGGCCCGCATGAACTCATGAATGCGAATCATAGCAATCTTGAGCATGTCGGCGGCACTCCCCTGAATGGGGGCATTCACAGCGTTACGTTCGGCAAACATCCGGTCGGTCTGGTTGCGTGAGTTGATATCGCGCAGATACCGGCGCCGACCCAGAATCGTTTCGGCGTAGCCAAAGCCCCGCGCCTTCTCAATGCACTGGTCGATGTAGGCTTTCACCGCCGGGAATCCAGCAAAATATTCTTCGATGATCTGCCCTGCTTCCTTACGCGAGATTTTTAGCCGTGCAGCCAGCCCGAACGCTGAAATGCCGTAAATAATACCAAAATTGATGGTTTTAGCCTTCCGGCGCATGTCGCCCGTCACCTCATCAAGCCCGACATGGAAAACTTTGCTGGCCGTTTGGGTGTGAATGTCGACGCCACTATTAAACGCATCGAGCATTGTTTGATCGCCACTGAAGGCCGCCATAATCCGCAATTCGATCTGCGAATAGTCAGCCGACATGATGACGAACTCCGGCCCACGCGGCACGAACGCCTTGCGAATTTCCTGTCCGCGCGGAGTGCGAATCGGAATATTTTGCAGGTTCGGGTTCGTTGAGGAGAGCCGTCCAGTTGACGCAACAGCCTGATTGAACGACGTATGAATTCGCCCGGTGCGCTTGCTGATGAGCAGCGGCAAAGCATCGACATACGTATTTTTGAGTTTTATCAGTTCGCGATAGTCCAGAATTTTGCGGGCAATTTCGTGTTCAGCTTCGAGTTTCGACAGAATTTCCTCACCCGTAGCGTACTGTCCCGTTTTGGTCTTCTTCGCGTTTTTATCGAGCTTGAGTTTATCGAACAGGATTTCGCCCAACTGCTTTGGTGAGCCGATGTTGAACGACTCCCCCGCCATCTCGAAAATCTCCTGCTGCACCTGCTTCATGTCTACGTCGAGCGTGGCCGAGAGTTCAGCCAGCGCGTTGGTATCAATCGTAATTCCCTCCAGTTCAAGGTCGGTTAATACCTGAACCAGTGGCATTTCCACTTGATCGAACAGCTTGTACAGACTATCTTTTTCGAGCCGGGGCGCAAATGCTTCTTTAAGTTGCAACGTAATGTCGGCATCCTCACCCGCGTAGTCGACCACTTTCTGAATATCGACATCCCGCATGGTCAGTTGCCCTTTACCCTTCTTACCGATCAATGCCTCGATTTCGACAGGTTGGTAGTTCAGGTACGTCATTGCCATCATGTCCATATTATGGCGCATTTCCGGCTCAATAAGGTAGTGGGCAATCATCGTATCGAACAGTTTTCCCTGCACTTCCACACCGTACTTTTTAAGCATAAGCAGGTCGTATTTCAGGTTTTGCCCAATCTTTCCAACAGCCGGATTCTCGAAAATGGGCTTAAATTCATCTACAACAGCCTGCGCTTCATCGCGATCTTCGGGCACGGGCACATAAAACGCTTCGCCCGTTCGGTACGCGAACGAAAGTCCAACCAAATCGGCCTCTACGGGATCAATAGCGGTGGTTTCGGAGTCAAAACAGATGCTTTCCTGAAGGCTTAAATAATGAATCAGACTGGCCCGCAGGTCAGCCGTATCGACCAATCGGTAGTCATGTTTGACTGATAGAATGGTCTTCCGTCGTTCGGGCTGATTTTCGTCAATTTCGTAGTCGGGGTAAACATCCAGATAAGCCGGTGTTTCGGTTATTTCCGCTCCTACACCATCATCTGTCGTAATCGTGTCGGTCACATCTGCCGGTGTCGCTTCCGTTGCCGACGAGACGGGTACCTTCACGGATGTGCGCTTGGCTTTCGGTTTATTGTCTGGTGCAGCCGCTGGTGTAGTGCCCGACCCAAAATCGAACGGCAGATCATCAGCCCCCGA
>JANPJE010000416.1:0-2037 GCA_031425355.1 Spirosoma sp.
ATCAGGGGGCGATTGCCTCCGCCCCTGATAATTCCCCCAAAACAATTATTATTTCACCAGCATTACGTCATCAAAGAAGAACGTTTCGTCCTGCTTATCTGGTCCTTTAATGCGGAAACCCACTTGTTTCAGCGTTTTACCCGCCGACCAGAAATCGATGTCCGACAGTTTGAGCTTGAAATACGTCCACGTACCGGCTTTAACGTCGATCCGGTTTTTCTCGTCAGTGCCCCCGAAACCACCCTTGCTGGCATCTGTGGTCAGGTAAAGCGAGTAGTCGGCGGAGGCTCCCTTAATCCAGCCGGTCACGTAGGTGTAATCCGTTGAATAATTAATGGCCGATGCCGACCAGTTGGCGAAATTGATCAGGTGCCAGTTCCCTTTCTGGTAGGTTTTGCTGACCGACGCTGTGCCCGACCGGAACTCTTTGGTCGATACGGCCCCGGCATCACCCCACGAGCCGTCCTGAAAGCCCGTACCATACGCGTCGGTGAAAATTTTGTACGCTTTATCGACGTTCACAAACTCCTGTTTGGTGCGGATGCGGCCCGTACCGTTGGTGATCGCCAGCGTGGCCCGATCCAGCGAAGAGGCCGGCATTTGAACAACCAACTGCTTTTTCTCCTTTGAAATAATAGTAGCCGCATCCGAAATCCCCTTCACCGAGTCAGCTACCGCCACCGTCGTTACGTCGTCTAAATTGTTGCCGGTGATGGTAATGACCGTGCCTTTCGTGAAGTTATAATTCGATACGTCGCTAACCGTTGGATAGGCCAGCACCTTGAACGGCACCGATACCGACTGCCCGGCACTGTTCGTAAAGGTGATATTCTGTACACCACCCGATGCTTCGGCAGGAATCCGGAAAATAAGGGCGCTCTCGGTGTTCAGCGTTGACTGAAAACTGGCAGGCACATTCTGCTTTTCAAATAGAATGGTTCGAATGTCGCCCAAACCGGTTCCGGTCAGCGTAACGGATGATCCACTCGCAGCCGAGTCGGGCATGAGTTTGGCGGCAATGGGTGTGCCGGGGGCAATCTGCGGGCTGCCGTCCGTATCTTTTTCGCAGGAACTGAGCGCTAATCCTGACAAAAGGGTCAGCAAGGATAGGCCCGATACGTGGAATACTCTATTGATTTTCATTGGTGAATATCGGTTTATAGTTTTTTTGTGGTTACGGGTTGAAACCCGGTAGTTGTCGTTACACCGGGATAAATCCCAGTGCAAGTCATTCTTCACTGTGCCAATCACTTGCACCGGGCTTCAACCCGGTGTAACGACAAACTATTTGTTACCGGTGTAACCACTAACTCATTTATAATAAGGAACCGGGTCTTTGGCTAATTCAGGGTCCTGCACGATCTCACCGGCGGGGATAGGCAAAAACATCTTGTCCTCCGTGAACGTAGTGAGGTAGTTCGGTCCCGTCACCGTTCCCCGGTTTTGCTTCTCGATAATGGCTTTCGCTTTGGCAAATCCCTGCCGCTGAATATCATACCAGTAGTCGCCCTCGAAGGCAAATTCCACCCGGCGTTCGTGCAGAATATCATCGTTGGTAATCGATGTTTTCGCCGACAAACCCGCCCGGCTTCGCACCTTATTGAGGGCGTCTAGGGCTTTGGCATCCGTAGTCGAAGCGGCACCAGCCAGCGTCGCTTCGGCGTAAATCAGCAGAATATCGGCATAGCGCAGCAACACGACGTTGTTGCCCGAATTCTGACCCAGCACCGGCTCTCCACCGAAGCTCTTGCCCGGACCGGAAAAGTACTTGGTAATGTTTGAGCGGGTTGGGCTTAGGCTACCCCCGGCTTCGGTTGGCTGGAGGGTATCGTACTTGAACCCGTTGGCCATGAACGCATTATAGGCGGGCGCATTCGCACGCTGAGGCTTCCAGGCCGGATTCGTCCAGCCGTGCTCCATCACCGACCAGCGACGGCGCAGGTCGCCAAATTCATACTCTTTCAGCATGTCCAGCGACGGTACGTACATCTCCCAGGCATCGGCTTCGGCAGTGCGCAGGGCACCGGCTCCCCGGTC
>JANPJE010000417.1:0-27786 GCA_031425355.1 Spirosoma sp.
CACTACGTATCAAAATCTGAATTTATGGTCGGTAGCAACGTTCGTGGATATGCCTCTGAATCGTGCAACTGGCTCAGCCATCAATGCTTACGTGGGGTATTTTAATCTGGATTATGGCACGAATTACTTACGGTATAATGGCATTATGAACCCCGCCACCGGTACCTCTTTACCAATTGCGGGTGTGTCGGGCACGCAGGGAAACGCATTCCCGATGTTCGGCACAGGACGGGTGGTTTACAGCCAGGCCGGGTATCTGTTTGTGCGGGATTTGTTGGGTAGAAATGGTACGTTGATGCCCTACACTTCGGCACAGGTGGCTAATTATCAGCGGCTCACCAAAACGATGGGTGTGTATTCGCTGGGCCTGAACTGGCTTATCAACGGCCATAACGCCAAACTGACCCTCGACTACCATAATCGACCCTATTACCGGGCGATCCCGAATGGTCAGCTTGAGCCGCAGGGTCGCCGGGGAACGCTGACACTTCAGTATCAGGTGTTTATCTGATCGCTTTGTCTGAAACGATAAGCAGTGATGGGTTGACGGCATCACAGCCGTACCGACCAGTCGGATGGCCGCACCCCCGCCGGTGCGGTTCGGATTTGGTGGAACGCTAATCCTGTAATCCTGTCGGAAAAATCCAGACTACTCCCGTCTCATGTAGCTGTAACGTACAGAAAACCGGAAAGAATTTCTATTTTTAGCGGTTTAACACCAATAGACACCGTTTTTCTTTAGCCAGCCTATGTCCCTTTTTCGCAAAAAGACCGTAACTCAAATCTTAAGTGATGCTGCCGAAGGCGAGTCGAGCAAATTAGTGAAAACGTTGGGTGTCCGCGATCTGACCTCGTTCGGTATTGCAGCGATCATTGGGGCTGGCATTTTCAGTACTATCGGTCTTGCCAGTTATAACGGTGGTCCGGCGGTGTCGCTGCTGTTTGTCTTTACGGCCATTGCCTGCGTCTTTACAGCACTCAGCTATGCACAATTTGCCAGCACGGTTCCTGTGAGCGGCAGTGCCTACACCTACGCTTACGTAGCATTCGGGGAGATATTTGCGTGGGTTATTGGCTGGGCACTCATCCTCGAATATGCCGTCAGCAACATGGTTGTGGCCATTTCATGGTCGGAGTATTTTACGTCCATGCTGAGCGGATTTGGCATTACCTTCCCCAAATATCTGGCAACGGACTATGGCTCGGCATCCCGCGCGTTTACCCTTGTCGAACAGACAAAACTGGCCGGTACGTCGCTCGATACGCTTCCCGAAAACACGCGTTTACTGGCTGGTGCCTGGGCTGACGCGCCGTTGATCGGCGATTTTCACCTTATTGCCAACCTGCCTGCCGGAGCCATTACCGTGCTCATCACGGCGTTGGTGTACATCGGTATCAAGGAATCGCGCATGGCAAGTAATATTCTGGTTGTATTAAAATTAGCGGTTATCGCCTTAGTGATCGGGGTAGGGGCCTTCTATGTGAAACCGGCCAACTGGTCGCCGTTTGCACCAAATGGCATGTCGGGCGTATTGAGTGGCGTAGCATCGGTATTTTTCGCGTTCATCGGTTTCGACTCAATCTCAACCACCGCCGAAGAGTGCAAAAACCCTCAGCGAGACTTGCCCCGCGCCATGCTGTATTGCTTGGCGATTTGTACGGTGCTCTACGTGCTGATTACGCTCGTCCTGACGGGCATGGTCAATTACAAGGAACTGGGCGTTAGTGACCCGCTGGCGTATGTGTTTCAGAAAGTAAACCTCGATTTTGTGGCCGGTGTGATTTCGGTGAGCGCGGTTGTTGCCATCACAAGTGCGTTGCTGGTCTACCAACTCGGACAGCCGCGTATCTGGATGACTATGAGCCGAGACGGACTGCTCTGGAAACGGTTTTCAACAATCCATCCCAAATACAAAACGCCGTCGTTTGCCACCATCGTTACTGGATTTCTGGTCGCGATTCCGTCAATGTTCATAGATCTTAAAACGGTCGTTGATCTGACCAGCGTTGGAACATTTTTTGCGTTTATCATGGTATGCGGGGGCATTCTGTATTTGGATGCGAAGGGACTATCAGCTCAATCAAAGTTTCGCGTACCATACGTTAACGGCAAATACATTATCGGTATCGTACTGATTATAGTATTTAGCTATGCAGTAATGAGAGCCGACTTAATGCAACATATGGAAAGTAAACCTCTATTATTAGTATTCTGGACTACGTGGGTTGTTCTTGCTGTGCAGGGTTTTCGGTATAACTTCTCTCTATTACCCGTCATCGGAGTACTGACTAACCTCTATCTGATGACTCAATTGGGTGATAGCAATTGGCTTTCTTTCGCGAAATGGCTGGCATTGGGTCTGGTCATTTACTTCGCGTATGGATTCAGAAACAGCAAGTTGCGGAAATCGGAGAACGCTATGGGGGCGTAAATTTGTTAACGAAAAAACGGTACACATATGGAAGTGACATCAATAGATACCGCCCGATCTCTTTGGATTATTTACCGGCAGATGCCTGTTGCGGTTCAGGATGAGTTCAAACGATTGATCGATGAGGAGGATGATACTGGCTGGATGAAACTTACCGAAGAAACGCTTCGGGACGATTGGGAGGCACCCGAAAACGACGTATGGGACGAATTTTATGCTAAACAAAATGCCTGATTACGCGCAGGGCGAAATCGTATGGGCCGACTACCCATTGTCTGATAAACCCGATAAGTCAAAGATTCGACCAGTTTTAGTCATCAGCAACAGTGATTCCAACCTATTGGATAATGATCTGCTAATTATCCCAGTTACGTCCAGAATTAGGGGTCAACTGTTTGAGATTATATTGACGGAGGATAAATTGACTTCGCCCTTGCCTGCTCTCAGTGCTGTTCGATGCAATAAAATCCACATAATTAGAAATACAAGAATAACTGGTAGAATTGCCGCTGTAAATCCAACGACGCTGAAATATATTGTGGAGATTGTTTGTCAGGCAATCGGTCTATTAGAAGAGAAGAAAGATTAAGACAAGTCTGGTTCACTTGCTCATCACCTCCCGAAAAACATAATGTGCTGTTGCGGAAGCCGGTCGTCGTTTTTTAGCAATTTTAACCCGGCCGCTTTCATTTCCTTCGTTGCCTGCGCTACGCTCAATTTGTGGAGCTCCTTAATTTGTACGTTCGGGTCTTCGGCGCGGTACTCGACCAGCACGATGCGTCCGCCCGGTTTTAGGGCTGATACAATATGACCGATCATTTCGCGGGGATACGAAAACTCGTGATACGCATCAATCAAAATGGCCAGATCGACACTGTTGGTCGCTAATTTGGGGTCAGATTCCGTACCGAGCACGGGCTGCACATTCGCTATTTTTCGCTTCACTTTCCCTTCATTGAGATACGTAATCATTTCGGGCTGAATATCAACGGCTAACACTTTGCCCTGTGGTACTTTGGGAGCCATCAGAAAGGTGAAGAAGCCCGTTCCAGCCCCAATGTCGGCCACTACGTCGGTGGATTTCAGGTTGAGTGCTTTCAATAGTAAATCAGTACGTTCCTCGCGTTCGCGTTCCGGTCGTTCGAGCCACGACGCGCCGAGGTGGCCCATTACCTGCGCAATCTCGCGTCCCTGATATACTTTTCCGATACCGTCTCGGGTGGCATCTGCGTACTGGTACACCGCTGTCGAATCTGTTTCCGACGATGTGGTGCTGGTGCTGGATTTTTGCTGCGATGATCCCCGGCAGGAGATAAGCAAGAGTGCGAAAAGTAAGACCGAGATACGGTGCATGGCAAATGAGTTTTGTATAGTAGCTAAACCATCGTAGCTTGAAACAGTTGTTCAAAAAACCAATTATATCCCGTTTATGAATCTCATCCTACATTTACTACTCGATGCGGCCGTGATCTTTGGCCTGGCCTATCTGATGCCTCAGATTGATGTTAAGAACTTCGGAACGGCACTTTTGATTGCTGTTCTGCTTGGGCTGCTCAATTTCGTCGTCGGCTGGCTAATTCGTTTCCCCCTCAACTTAGTCACGTTTTTTTTGCTTACAGGCATCGTGCGGATTATTGTTACCGCCGTGCTGCTGAAGCTTATAGACAGGTTCTTAGATAGTTTTACCATTGTGGGTTTCTGGCCCGCACTCGTCATTGCGGTAGCGGTTGCCGTTGCCGGTATGCTTATCGACCGCTCGGCCCCCACGACCCAAATGGTTGAGTCGGGTTACGTAGCGATTATGAATCTGGGTTTGAAATTTGTTTAATAAGTAGGGTGTAAGGCGCTTTAACCTGTAACCCCTTACAAACAAAAAACCGGGCCATCACTGGCCCGGTTTTTTGTTTGTAGATCAAAAATCTGTGTTACGTTAGCTGCTCCGACGACCGCCCATCAGAAGGCTGGCGTAGTAGAGCAACGTAGCTAATGAACCTAATGCAGCAACGACATACGTCATAGCGGCCCACCAGAGCGCATCTTTAGCAAACCCATACTCGCGCTCGTTTACTACGCCATTCGTCTGAATCCAGGCTAATGCCCGTTTGCTGGCGTCGAATTCAACGGGCAGGGTCACAAAGGCAAACAAGGTTGTCAGCGCAAACAGACCAACACCAATCGCGAGGGGGAGGGGCGTTGTTTGCAACAGCAGAACACCGGCCAATAGTACCCACTGCAAATAGCGGGAAGATACCGTCAGCACAGGCACCATCGCCGAACGAAGTTTCAGAGGTCCGTACGCAACCTTGTGCTGCACCGCGTGGCCGCATTCGTGAGAAGCTACAGCCGCAGCCGACACGCTACGTCCATAATACACGTCGGCACTGAGGTTCACCGTTTTTTCCTGCGGGTTATAATGGTCGGTGAGCATACCCTCTACCGAAAGTACCCGGACATCATAGATCCCGTTTTCGTTCAGCATTTTCTGGGCAATCTCGGCACCACTCAGCCCATTGCTCAGGCCAATTTGAGAGTATTCATTGAATTTGCTTCGTAACCGCCAGCTTACAAAGGCACTGGCACCGAAGATTACAATCATTATGATCCAGATCATTGTCGATTAGGTTTGTGGTTTTGATTAGGACCAATAAGGTATTGATCCGTCATTAGTAAAACAACTGTTTGGTGAAAAAAGTATCCCGACGATCTCACCGTTTATCAAGCCAGTGGGCCATTTAAACGCACGACACCACAATAAAACGCTCAACACGCACCCGACTCAGTAACTCTCTTTTATGCGTTCGATGAGTTTGGTTGTCGAATAACCCGGTACCAGCGCAACCGTTTCAACACGGCCACCCCGACCCAGCACAAAATCGGCGCCTACAATCGTAGCAACCGTGTAATCGTCACCTTTTACAAGTACGTCGGGCTGTACCGCTTCGATCAGTTCGAGCGGGGTCGGTTCGCCGAAGAGGACAACAGCATCCACAAATTCGAGCGCGGCCATGAGTCGGGCGCGGGCGTATTCGTTCACCACGGGACGTAACGGCCCTTTTATGCAACTCACCGATGCGTCCGTGTTCAGGCCCAGAATCAGACGGTGACCGAGATTTCGGGCTTTTTCGAGGTAGTCGATATGGCCGAGGTGAACAATGTCGAAGCAGCCGTTCGTAAAAACGATTTGCTGCCCATCGGTCCGCCATTGGTCGGCTTGCCGGATGGCCTGTTCGCGGGTAAGGATTTTGGATTCGGTCATACAGATTAGCGCTCCAGTTTAATGGCTTTCGGATCGTCCAGAACATCCGGCAAATCAGTCGTTTTGTTACGACGAAATAATACGACCAACAGCGACAGGATACCCAGAATGATAATCATAATGGTGGAAACGCCGTGAATGAACGTAGCCAATACCTGTCCATCCTGGCTCGTGAGGCCATAAAGCAGGGCGACTTGTCCCACCAACAGGTGAAACGAGCCGATGCCGCCCGGTGTTGGAGCGGCCATGCCCAACGACCCGACGACCAGAATTGTCAGACCCGCCAGCGGGCCGAGATCAGCGGTTGCGGGCATGGCCAGAAACAGCGTGTACGACATCAGGTAATACATGGTCCAGATGAGCAGCGTATGAAACACAAATGCCCCCGGCCGGCGAATTTTCCGAACGCTTAACAGACCTTCCAGCAGCCCTTTGGCAAACCCACTGACTTTCTGATATAGCGGATGGCGGCCCAGCGCTTCGCGGTAGCGGGTAAACAAAAACCAACCCAGCAACGCCAGTCCGGCCAAACCGGCAACAGCCATAAACAGCAAGCCCGAACCCGACGAACCTTTTGGTAATTTCCCGCCCAGAAACTCCATGAAAAACTGGCTGAGCCGGTCAAATTCAAGGATGAACGTAGCACCCAGAAGCAGTATCAGCATCAGCAAATCGAATAATCGTTCGGCCACGACCGTACCAAAACTTACGTTGACCGGCACACTCGACAGCCGGTAAAGTGTGCCACATCGCGCCACTTCGCCAGCACGCGGGAGGGCGAGGTTAGCCAGATAACCCGTCAGTACGCTTACGGTGGTGTCGAGCGAATTTGTGCGTTGCGGCACAACAGGCTCCAGCAGAATGCGCCACCGTTCGGCCCGGCTCCAGTGCGCTACTATGGTTAGCAGAGCCGACAGGAGCACCCAGCGAAAATCCGCGGCTTTGATTTTTCGCCACAGATCAGCCGCATCGAGGTTGCTTTGCTGGAACGTGAACCATAACAAACCTCCGGCAAGAGCCAGCGAAACAAGGTATTTAAGGACGTTTTTAAGATTCATAATAGATGGTTATGAAAGGAGGAAGGGGAAGTGAGGGGCAACAGGAGAACAGGCTGTTTCTGCCTCCCTTTCGTCCCTCTCTCCCCCTTCCTCCCTTTTATGCCTTTACAATTCGATTGTTGGCATCCGGGAAAACAACAGTTGGCTTATGCGTTCGAGACTCATCGGGAGTCATCATGGCGTAGGAAATAATAATGACAATATCGCCAACCTGTGCCCGGCGGGCTGCTGCTCCGTTCAGGCATATGATGCCCGTACCGCGCTCACCCTTAATGACATACGTAATAAGCCGTTCGCCATTGTTGTTGTTAACGATATGAACCTGCTCATTCTCGAGCAGACCGGCTGCATCCATGAGATCCTCATCAATGGTTATACTTCCGACGTAATTGAGTTCAGCCTGCGTGACTTTGACGCGGTGCAGTTTCGACTTTAAAACGTTAATGAACATGATTGCTGGATAATACCCTGTGGGCGCGGCAAAGGTAGCGTAATTGCCCGCCGTTGCCAACGACACCCCGAAAACAGCAGGTCGCCGGGTGTTGGTTCCGGGGAATAATATGTCAGGCTTGGTCAGGAGTTGTCGAAGATTGTCAGGTGTGGTCAACGATTGTCAAGTGGTGGTCAGGGATTGTTTACTACCTGACCACTCTTAACTAAACCTGACAACTACCTGACCATTCTTGACAAATGCCTAACTCAATATACCGCCATTTCCGGTTCGATCTCCCGCGCCCAGGCGTTGATGCCGCCGTCAAGATTAAATAGATTGGTTAAGCCCTCCTGTGCATACAGGTATTGGGCAACGTTGGCCGAGCGTATACCATGATGACAATACACGATAACGGGCCGGTCGGTTGGAATACGCTTGCGGTTATTGGCGATCATGCCGACCGGAATCAGTACGGCCCCATCTAAGTGACAAAGATCATATTCGGGCCGTTCGCGAACATCGAGCAGAAAAATGTTTTCATTTAGAGCCATCCGGTCGGCCAGTTCCTGAACCGATATTTTCTGCGGTCCCGATGCGCCAGGTATGGGCCGCGAACCCGCCGAAGCCAATCCCTGCCGGGCCATTTCGTCGGCGTCGGTTCGGCGTTTGGTCTTGATTTTCTGCTGGCTTATGTTCAGCAAGTCAACCATGAGCAGATGCTCACTCAGCGACTGACCGATACCCGTAATGAGTTTGATTGTTTCGCTGGCCTGATACGTACCGATCACACCGGGCAAAACGCCCAATACGCCCGTGTCGCTGCAATTCGGAATCTCGATTTCATTTGGATACTCAGGGAACAGGCATCGGTACGTTGGTCCCCGCCGGGACTGTCCAGTCGTCGGGTTCTCGCCAAGATCAGCATTCAGCACGGCTACCTGCCCTTCAAAGCGGTGAATAGCGCCATAGACAAACGGTTTGCCCAGCGTGACGCATACATCATTGACTAAATATCGTACTTTGAAATTATCGGTACAATCGACTACAATATCGTAAGCGTCGATGATGGAGCGGGCGTTGCTGATGTCCAATGCCATGGTGTATGCATCGAACGTCAGGTCGGGGTTGAGCCGGTTGAGGTGGCTAACGGCCATTTTAGCTTTGGGCTTTCCCACCTCATCCGTTGTATAAAGCACCTGCCGCTGTAAGTTGCTCAAATCCACCACATCCGGGTCGATAATGCCAATCGTGCCCACGCCAGCCGCCGTCAGATACAGCAGCACCGGACAGCCAAGTCCGCCCGCACCAACGACCAATACACGGGCATTTTTGAGCCTCAACTGGCCTTTCGTGCCAATTTCGGGTAGATTCAGGTGTTTCTGATAACGTTCCTTTTCGGCGGGTAACAACGTTGTGGCTTCCATGATGTCGTGCGGTAGGCAACCCAAAGCAGAGGTGCATTTATCCAACAGATTTGTAGTGTCTAAAATTGCACCGAAACGGGCACGGGTGTAAATATTTTATAAACGGTGGGGGTACACTTTTTTTTAGTACTATTGTCCCGACAAAAATCCTAACGTTTCTCAACCATGAATTATCTGTGTTTCCCGGCCAAAAGCAGCCTGACCATTGGCCTGCTGGCTCTGGCCATGACCCTCAACGAAACCCCCGTTCAGGCTTCTATCAGCCCCAACGATCCGCTCAAAACCCACCCCACCGAGCCATTTCTGAAAAAAGGCAAATGGGCAACTCTTTTCGATGGTAAAACCCTGTCAGGCTGGCACATCTACCTGAAACCGGGGGAGACGGTGTCCGATAAATGGACAGTCGATGAGGGAGCTATCCACCTCGCAGCCGGTGGCGCGGGAGATCTCGTAACCGACAAAGAGTACACCGATTTTGAGCTGGAAATTGAGTGGAAAATTGCCGAAGGCGGCAACAGCGGCATCATCTACCACGTTCACGAAGATCCAAAGTACAAAGCCACGTACAACACCGGACCGGAAATGCAGGTGCTTGATAATGAGCGGCATCCCGACGCTAAACAGGGTCGAGACGGCAACCGGACAGCCGGTGCGCTATACGATATTCAGAAGCCCATTACGCCCGGAGCCGCCAAACCCGCTGGTGAGTGGAACAAAGCCCGACTGGTAATCAAGAACGGAAAAGGTGAGCAGTATTTGAATGGCAAAAAGATTGCTGAGTACCCAACCAGCGGCCCTGAGTGGGACAAAATGATCTCGGAGAGTAAATTCAAAGGGTGGGAAGGCTTTGGTAAGTACGCAACCGGACGTATTGCCCTACAGGATCACGGCAACAAAGTTTGGTATCGCAATATTCGAATTCGCGAATTGTAAAAAGTTATAAAGTTATAGGGTTCTACAGTTGTAGAGTTACTGCGGCCTGAACTTTATAACTCAATAACTGTACAACCCTATAACTTCCTTGCTATGACTTCCCGCCGAACGGCCCTCAAAACCTTAACCGGCACCGCTCTGACGCTGCCCGCCCTGACTACTTCTTTCGCCAGTGCCATGACTGAATCCAATAACGTAGCGCCGATGCTCAAGGGGCGCATCAATCACTCGGTTTGTAAATGGTGTTACGGTAAAATTCCGCTCGAAGACTTTTGTAAGTCGGTTAAAGAAATGGGAATTACAGGCATTGATCTGCTCGGCCCCAACGAATGGCCTGTCCTGAAAAAATATGGCCTTACATGCTCGATGCCGCAGGGCGCGGGAAAAGGTATTCCCGACGGTTTTAACGACCCTAAATTTCATGATGAATTAGTAGCCAGTTACGAGTCTATTTTCCCGAAAATAAAGGAAGCCGGATTTACTAAGGTTATCTGTTTTTCGGGTAATCGCCGGGGTATGAGCAATGAAGAAGGGCTTGAAAACTGTGCTGTTGGCCTCAAACGGCTGATGCCCAGCGCCCAAAAATACGGCGTTACCATGATTATGGAGTTGCTCAACAGCAAAGTAGATCACAAAGATTATATGTGTGACCACACGGCCTGGGGCGCGGAACTGTGCAAGCGTGTCGGCTCCGAAAACTTCAAACTGCTGTACGATATTTACCACATGCAAATCATGGAGGGCGACATCATCCGCAACATTCGCGAATACAACAAGTACATCGGCCACTACCATACCGGCGGAAATCCCGGTCGGAACGAAATCGACGAAACGCAGGAAATTTATTACCCTGCTGTCATGAAAGCCATTGTGGAAACCGGTTACAAAGGATACGTAGCGCAGGAGTTCATTCCCAAGCGTGACCCGCTCACGAGCCTGAAAGAAGCAGTGCTTTTGTGTGATGTATAGAGAAAAGGAGTAAGGGCAGGAGAGGGAGAAAGGGGAAGAAAGGGGCCGTTGCGGTTCTCCTTTTTCCCCTTCCTCCCTCTTTCCCTTTCTCCTTATTTTACTATTTTGTAGTTTCTGTATTCCCCGAGTCGCCAGCCCAGCACGCTGTCTAACCAATAGGCGACGCGCTTTTTGAGGCTCATTTTGCTGTCGATTTTGGCCGGGTCAAAGTCGTAGTTGCCGTTCTTAACCCACTCCGCCATCACCGCCGGATGGGTACCGGTGAAGGGGTCTATTTTTTCAATGAGGTAATAGTTCTCTTCCTCGCGTCCGGCAAAAATTTTGTTTAATTCTGAATCATCAAACCAGAATTGAGCGAAGAACTTCGATTTTTCATTCATCGCTTTGGGAGGTCGGACGTAGCTGTAGTGATAAACCGGTACGCCAATTTCTTTCACATATAGTTTGTCACCTTTGTAGCCCTGCTCGCGGGCCTGGGGCGTTGGATATTTGCGAAATCCCTGCGAGTCACGATACGAGAAAACGTCCAGGCCACTTCTGAAAATTCTGATTTCTTTCTTGTGCTGATAGCGCGTACCGTTGAGGTAATTATAACTGCCGTAAAAATTGAGGAAATCGAAAAGCAGACCTTCTATTTTCGGATTGGCGTTGGCTTGCTGCAATTCACGCTGGATGATGGGCAGGTCTTTTTCATGAATAATTTCATCGGCCTGAATGTGAAATAGCCAGTCGCCGGTGCAGGCATCGAGGGCGGCATTTGCCTGTTGAGCGAATATTTTCCCACCCTGCCGCATTTGCTCATCCCATACCGTATCAATAATTTTAATTTTCGGATTATTCAGAGCTACAATGGCTTCGCGTGTGCCGTCTTCCGAATCGCCCACCGCGATGACAAATTCATCGCAAATCGGCAAAATCGACTGTATAGATTCTAAGAAAGGATATTGGTATTTGAACCCATTTCGGATGTATGAAAATCCACTAACTGTCATAAGTGTACTATGGAATGCTTTTTCAAAAGTAAACGACCCCGTGTTAACCTGAACTATAGCCACTCAATTAATTTGGTGATAGCCAGTATGGTTATATCTGAATACGGAATCATTCGCCATTTTTGTACTTAAAATCACACCGTCAACTCGTATAATCAATAGCATGAAGGTTCTTCAGCCTATCGTTTCATTCGTCAAAAAACCGATTTTTGGTAATTTTCGCTTTATTTTCGGTATCTACGGTATTCTATTTTTGTTCGCCAGTATCCGTATTGTCGGCTGGTACGGTTCCAATAACTATTCTATTTTCTATCATTCGCTCTATCATCTGATCGACGTTAAAAGCCTGTATGCGTTGTATCCGGCTGAGTATGAGGATCACTATCATTACGCCCCTACTTTTGCAGCCCTGTTCGCACCAATTTTCGCCCTACCGTACTCCGTTGGGCTGTTTCTGTGGCATCTTTTGTTTGCAGGCGTATGGGTATATGCCATCTACCGGCTGCCGATAACGCACCAGCAGAAAGTGTTTGGCTACTGGTTCGCGCTTCACGAACTGTTTACCTCTATTGTAAACAGCCAGACGAATCCGCTCATTGCCGCCATCCCGATTTTTGCCTTTCTGAGTTTTGAAAAGCGTCAGCCAGTTTGGGCAGCGTTTTTTATCATATTGGGGTTTAACATCAAGATTTACAGCTTGGTAGCGGCTGGATTATTTTTGATTTACCCGCAAAAAGGTCGTTTTCTGATTGCTCTCGTGGGTTGGGCGGTTGTTTTGGGACTATTGCCGCTGCTGTTCACCTCGCCCGATCATCTGCTGTGGCAATATGAATTGTGGGTCAGGCAATTGCTGATTAAATCAGATGGCGACAAGTGGGCTAATACGTCCATTCACCGGCTCATCCACCTGTTTGTGTCACCCGATCTGTCAACAGCCGCCATTATTGGAATGGGCGTGGTATTATTCTGCACTGTGTACGGACAGATTCGACGGTTTGGCGAACACACTTTCCGAATGCTCCTCCTGGCATCGGTACTGATTTTTCAGGTCATTTTCAACCCCGTATCCGAATCGCCGACCTACATCACTGCCGTTACCGGGGTTTTGTGCTGGTGGTACGTTAGTCCGAAAACCCCCCTTGACCGGGTGTTGCTCATTGGCTGTTTCATACTCACCATCATGTCGCCCAGCGATTTATTTCCGACGTCGATACGTAGTCAGTACGTGATTCCGTATGGCCTTAAAGCACTGCCATGCGTACTGATTTGGTTCCGGGTAATTTATCTGATGCACTTCCCTCCTCCGACCAGTTCCGTTCAGACTTTACGCGAAGAATCTTTGGGAGTGACTGATAAATTATAAGACACCGGTCAATCGCTAACAGGAATGCTGATCGTGATGATTAACGGGATCTTTGTTTATTATAACAATCATAAAAATCAGCGTTCCATTATCCCTTAAAATCGTAGTATTTTCCGGCTAACAGATTGACCGTCAACGTCGAATTGTAGAAAATACTCGCCCGTGCCGACGGGTAATGAACGGGTAGGTGACATCTGCTGGTGGTCACCCGGCGGTTGATTTGGCCAGGAAAAAGTACATACCGTGCGCCCGGATGCATCGGAAATAACCAGTTGGACCGTGCTACGTTGCCGAAGCTGATAACGCAGCGTGACATCGGTTGATGATGGATTCGGGCTGATGACCAGATCGAAATCGTCAATTGGTTCGGTTGCCAATACGGCGGAGCCAAATGGCAGAATGGCAGTATCCATCCACTCTAACCGCTGACGTACCCAGTTCTTTAGATAATCAACTTCCTGCTGGTATGTTTGACCGACGTAGCCATTCGGCCAGACGTACACGCCAATAACCGGCCATCGCTGAAAATTACGTGTCCGGGCCTCGGTCAGTGATGCTGCCACAGAATCCACATAGGCCTGAATACGTTCGGTTTTGAGCACACTTTTTCGCAACGCCTGATACTTGAGCCGTACATTGCTGGCAAATCGTCGGTCGCTCAACAGCCGATCCCACCAGAATGGCATCTGAAACGGATCCGTCGGGCAGGTGCGGTTGAAATCGAACGCCCAACCTTGGAATGAATTACCGTTGCAGTAATTCGCGTTCCCGTATGTCAGATTATAATCCCAGATTGGCCCCATAACGAGTTTGCCCCCCTTGCTGGCTCGATCTTTCGAGAAATAACTACTGAGCCGATAGCCATCTACATTCTTACAAACCTCAGTCAGCAGCAGGTAATCGACAAACGAGTCTTCATTAATGTATTTGCGATACCCCGCCGTTGAGTCCTGATACTGAGGGCCTTTCAGCGCGTTTTCAAAATCGGTGACGAACTGTTTAGCGTATTGAAATTGCTCTTCGGCCAGATCTTCGGGCTTGGGACGATCAATCTGGAGCAGAATCGACTGCCCGTTGGCACTTTTGTGTGGCGAGTTCCAGGAGCGGGATGTTGATCCTTCTGTTTTGTCAATTTTGAAAATATAGCCCCCCGTCAGCAAATCACCCGATACGTCGGTTTTTCGGATGCTGCTGATATTGACACGGTTTCTGTCCCGCTTGATTTTTTCGAACAGGATGTAAATACCGTCGTAACTGCCGTTCAGTACAACTTCACAGTACCGATAGCGGGGCGTGTAATACGTGCTCAGTTGCCGGTTCAGGTCGTAGGTAAGCGTTTCCCGAATCAGCGTTTTGTCATTGTATGTTGCGTTGAGCACCCAGTCCGATTCGGTTGGCATACCAAGCAGAGATGCATTGACGGAATTAATCCCCGACGTGTCGCGCAGTTCAATACCGTAGGGCTTTTTGGGAAACAGTTGCTGCGACGTTGCTCCCCGCTTTTCAACCCCAATCTTGCTGACAAACGTGGGCTTGTCGGTCAGGTTGTTACGTTTACCGGCACCGTTGTCGATGATACGTAACTCCGCTATGATTTTTGGCTCGTCAAGGATGGCTTGACCGTTCGTATTAATCAGTATGATGGGCAGATTTGACGAAGTAAACGTTTGGGCGAAAACCCGAGAGTTGAGAAAGACAAGGCAACTCAGTAGTACCAGACAGAAGGTTTTCATGAACGTATAATAGGATGGGTGTGATAAAACGAGTGAAAATACGCTTATTTAATTGCAGAATTTATTTGTCAACTGAGCAACTCAGTAATATCGTAGTTCATGATACGTTTTGGCCTGTTTGTGTGGTTTAAGCGGCAGGACGTATAGATAACCGAAAAAATAATCTGATTATCAGGCATTTATACATTCACAATAATAGATGAAAATAATCTAAACTATATTTCTGCCTATAATGTAGCTTAATAAGTAAATCCTGATGCCTCTTTTTTTGGTATTTTGTTATATTATGGCTTGATAAGGTCAGTATATATACTCACATTTGTGCCTATAGTATATGTTCAGTAGATATAAAATTGACTGAACTGGTCCTGAATCAAGTATCCTCTTTAACACAAAAACGACCAATTTATGAAAGTCGTCAAGCGCAGAAATCGCCAGATGACCATGGAACGTATTTTACGGGCTATGGGTGAAGTAATGGCCGAACGCGGCACCGAAAAAGCTGGCATTAATGCCGTTGCAGACCGCGCTGGTGTGAATAAAGTACTCATTTATCGCTACTTCGGTGGTTGGAACGGTTTGCTGGAAGCCTACGTGCATCGTGGGTTTTTCCTGTCTATGTTCAATGAGAAATTCCTGGATGCCGTACCGGATAATCTGGCACCCGAAGCACGGAGCAAAGCCTGGTCTGAATACACGATTCAGTTCATGCGTGAGTTTCGGACCCGCAAGTCATCGCAGGAACTGATTCGCTGGGAAATGTCTAACGGTGAAACCGAACTGGCCCGTCGGCTGGCCGATTTCCGGGATCAGTCGTACAAAACGATGGTTACCAAACTGGCTCCGTATGCTGATTTCGATCCGCTGGCCATTACCAGTTTAATGGTTGCTGCCGTCACCAATATTGTCCTTACCAGCACCCAGCGCGACCATATTGGCGATATCGACCTTCGCTCCGATGCGGGCTGGGAACGGTTGGAAACCGCCATCCGCCGGATTTATTCCAGCCTGAATATCGCTCTCGAACGCGAACAGGCTAAACCGAAGCAGTGAAAAATTGTGGAGTAATGAAAAGTGAGGAATGAAAAGTGAACGAAAGCTATTCTTCACTTTTCATTCCTCACTTTTCACTACTGATTCATCATCTCCTCAATTTCATCGGCTTCGAGCGGGATATTCGCCATTATATCAACATTGCCCGATTCCGTAATCAATACGTTGTTTTCGAGCCGGATTCCCAATTTCTCTTCCCGAATGTAAATCCCCGGCTCAACGGTAAAGACCATCCCCGGCTCCATTTTCCGATACTTATTGCCCACATCGTGTACATCGAGACCCAGAAAGTGTGACGTGCCGTGCATGAAATATTTTTTGTATAAGGGCGCGTCGGGGTCCTGTTTCGCCACTTTATCGCGATCCAGTAACCCCAGACCGATTAGTTCAGATTCCATTACGTTGCCCACTTCGCGGTGGTACTCATCCCACAGATTTCCGGGCCGAAGCATCTGTTTGGCTTCGTTCATTACCCGCAATACCGCATCATACACAGCCCGTTGCCGCTCCGTAAACCGCCCGTTGACGGGTACAGAGCGGGTCATATCCGCGTTATAATTAGCGTATTCGGCACCAATGTCAAGCAAAATCACGTCGCCATCCTGGCATTGCTGGCTATTATCGATATAATGAAGCACGCAGGCGTTGGCTCCCGACGCGATGATAGGCGTGTAGGCTACCCCGCGCGACCGATTACGTAAAAATTCGTGCATCATCTCAGCTTCGATTTCATACTCCCAAACGCCCGGTTTGATAAAGCCCAGCAGTCGCCGAAACATCTGATTAGTAATGTCGATCGCGGTTTGAATAAGGGGTATCTCCTGCGGTTGTTTGATGGCGCGGAGTTGATGCATGAGTGGGGCCAGACGCTCCAGACTGTGCAGCGGATATTTCTGACGAAACTCATTGATGAACCGGGCATCGCGGCTCTGGACTTCCACACCGGCGCGCGTGTGTTCATTGGTATTCAGGTAGATACGCTCTGCTTCGAACACCATCTGCCCAAAGACCTGCTCAAACTGATGCATCCAGAAAATCTGCTTTTGCGGCAAACCGCTTACCTGTTCGGCTTCTGCTTTTGTCAGCTTGTGACCTTCCCAGATTTCAATAAGTTCGCTGGTTTCGCGCAGGAACAGCACCGACCGAAATTTTGGATCGGGATGGTCGGGGAAGAGTACCAGCCGGGTCTCTTCCTGATCGGCACCCGTCAAATAGAAAAGGTCATTGTTCTGTCGAAACGCCATTGTGCCATCGGCATTGGTCGGCATGATGTCGTTGGCATTGACTACCACCAGGGACTTTGGTTTCAGGAGGGCGGTGAGTCGCTGGCGGTTTTGAACAAAAAGCTGGTTGTCAATCGGTAAATAACGCATAGTGTGGCTGTTGAGGGCGCATTTGTGATTAAGTTTGCAAAGAAACTCAAAAGCCGCAAGAGTTTCTGCGTGTTTTCTTGTTTAGCATTTATAGGATCTATTCAAGAACCGACGTAGCGATCCTTCCTAAACTAATCATGACGATTCGACAGATTGCATTACTTTGTCTATTAGCGGCTTTCGGGCATATCCAGCCCGGATTAGCTCAGCCTAAATACTGGGTTTTATTACAAACCAAAGATCAGGCGTTGGCACCGGCTTTGTCGCCAACAGCCATCGCCCAGCGGAAGGCGCAGAATTTACCAATAGATGACACGGATAAACCCATCTCAACGGCTCACCTAAATACGTTGAAACAGGCTGGTATTCAGACCGTTTGCCAGTCCCGATGGCTCAACGCGGTGTCGGCCCGGCTCACGCCCGAACAGTACGCTCAGGTGCTGACAATGCCGTTCGTGAAAGCCATTCAGCCCATTGACCCGGCCATTGTTATTACGTCGCTCGATGTACCCAAAAATATGCACTTAGCTCCGGTTATGTCGCAGATTGAAGCGCCCGATTTTGCACGGGCGGGACTGACGGGCCGATTTGTGACCATCGGTGTTATTGATGCCGGTTTTTTTGGTGCCGATTCAGCCAACGCACTCCGGCACATATTTGCCCGCGATGGTGTGAAGCGGGTGCGCGATTATGTGAACGAAAAAAAGACCCGCAGCAACCTGTTCCGCACCCTCGAAACCAGTTCAGATTTCCACGGAACAGAGGTTCTGGCGGCTATTGCGGGCAGCGACCCAACCGAAAATATTCAGTTCGGGCTGGCTACCGACGCTACGTTCTACCTCGCCCGCACCGATCAGGGCAACCGCGAATATCGGGGTGAAGAAGATAACTGGGTGGCGGCTATGGAATGGATGGACAGCCTCGGCGTTCGGCTCATCAATACGTCGCTGGGTTACGCGAAAGGGATGAGTAACCCCAAAGAAAACTATGAACCCGGTCAGATGGACGGGCATACGAGCCTGATTAGCCAGGCAGCACAGATTGCCGCCGACAAAAAAGGCATTCTGATTATTGTCTCGGCGGGCAACGAGGGTGAAGATCGGTCGTGGCGAATTATTAGTACTCCCGCTGATGCACAGGGCGTTATGGCGATTGGTGCCACCAATTCCCGGCTTTGGAACCGCATCGGCTATAGTAGTATCGGGCCGGAAAGTCTGGCCTATCTGAAGCCCAATGTGTCGTGCTTCTCGCTCTACGGTACGTCACTGTCGGCACCGGTCATCACAGGTTTTGCGGCTTGCATCATGCAGGCGAATCCGAAATTAACCAACAAAGAAGTGATGGCGATTATCGAAAAATCGGCGCATCTGTACCCGTACGGAAATAACTACGTTGGTTACGGTGTTCCGCAGGCATCGCGGGCGTTGGCTCTGCTCAAAAATCATGACCTGTCCGTTACGACCCGATTAGTAAAGGCTTCCGGCAAAACGATAACGTTGCCCATGCCGGCAAATGAGCTGGTTGTGTCGGTATATCACAAGAAAGATGCTACCCGCGTGTTGCAGCAGGAAGCCGCTAAAGTCAGTAACGGTAAATTAACCCTGCACCGGTCGGCAAACGAAAAACAGACGACCGTTGATTTAAAGAAAGAAGTGATTGAAGTGATTTGGGAATAACTGTCGGGATAAAGAAACAGGATTACCCGCTTTTTTGATCTTAAGTGGCTGTTATTCAGGTACGTAATGAAAGGATTCTACTGCATTCTGTTGCTCGCTTTATCGAACGTTTTCATGACCTTAGCCTGCTACGGTCATCTGCAGGTTAAGCAGTACCCGATGTTGGCTAAGTTATCGCTGTTCGGCGTCATCATGCTTAGTTGGGGACTTGCCTTCTTTGAGTACATTTTTCAGGTTCCGGCCAACCGCATCGGCTCTACTGAAACAGGCGGCCCGTTCTCGCTTTTGCAACTCAAAACCATTCAGGAAGCGGTTTTGCTAATCGTTTTTACGCTGATCACACGGTGTACGTTTTCAAAACCGATAAATTAGCTTGGAATCACCTCGTTGGCTTTGTGTTTCTGGTGATTGCCGTATTTTTTATCTTCAAGAAATGGTAGAGAAATTAGCATAACAGGTTGATTACAAGCTAAATTTCTATGGCATCCAATAAACATCATGAGTTCGCCAAATTGGTTATGGCACAAGTGGCGGACTTACTGACGAACTATTCGATCAGGCAACCCAATTCATTTGTCAACACATCAGGCCTCTTTCCTAAACTAATCAAATTCGATTATTTAGGCAAATGGTCACTGAAAGGGCCAACTCGTCTTATAATAGAAGCCGGTCTTGAGATAGCGGCTGATTACACGTATTTTACGACGGGCTATACTTGGATAGAGACGAAGCAACGGTATTATATTTCTAACTTTTGCCGCTATCGCGACGATCTGGTACCGAATGAGGAAGATAACTTTTTTAAAAGGCGGTACGAATTAACAATGGGAACAGATGGGCGGATTGATGTCGGGTTAATCAGACACGAGCTTGTTCACTATTTCCTGCCGTACGTAAACAGACTCAATAACCTTGATGACTTAGTCACGTTTTTGCACTGGCACAAGCCTACAGAGGAAGAAATGTTATACCCCTATAAAAGGCATTCTTTTTTCTACAATTGGCTGACTGTCATCTACTTATTACTGACAGAAAAGAGAACTTTGGAGGCCGAAGCGTGCCTAGAAAAAGTTATCCATATATTCTGCCAACTTGACAGCCGAGACCCAAATCGGCAAAAAGGAGAAGCCAATTTTTCGCTGATTGATAAATTGCAAAATGATTTTGCTCTGACTTGCCGGTACACCTATGACAAGCATCTCCGACGTATCGTTATAAGTTGACTTACAAATACCTACCTTCTTTCAGGTAATTGGTGACGTAATCCGCAATGCCGTCTTCTAAGGAATAAAATGGACGGTCGTAGCCAATTGAGCGAAGCTTGGTCATATTGGCCTGCGTAAAATATTGGTACTTGTCGCGGATGTCGGCGGGAGTATCAACGAAGCTGATGTTCGGATCAAGACCAAGGCCCTGGAAGGTATTCGTTACCAGATCGAGGAACGTACGGGCTTTGCCGCTGCCGAGGTTATAAATACCGGAGTTCCGCCGGTGATGCATCAGAAACGAGCATACTTCCACTACGTCTTTCACATATACGAAATCGCGCATTTGCTCACCGTCGGCAAAGTCGGGATTGTGCGACCGGAATAATTTCATTTCGCCCGATGCATTGATCTGCCGGTGTGCATGAAAAATCACCGACGCCATCCGGCCTTTGTGGTATTCGTTGGGGCCGTACACATTGAAAAATTTCAATCCTGCCCAGAAAAACGGCTTGCGTTCTTGCTCTAATGCCCAGATGTCGAACTCGTTTTTTGAGTCGCCGTAGGGGTTAAGCGGTTTCAGTTGCGGGATAAGCGATTCGTTGTCATCGTATCCTAATTCCCCCAGGCCGTAAGTAGCCGCCGAGGACGCATAAACGAGCGGTATCTGGTATTGAATGCAGCGATTCCAGATCTGTTTGGAATACTCAACGTTCAGATGCTCGAAAATATGACGATCAAACTCGGTTGTATCGGTGCGGGCACCAATGTGAAAAATAAACTCGACCTCGTGGTAATTCTGGTCGAGCCAATCGAAAAACGCTTCCCGATCTACCCGTTCCTGAATCCGTTTTCCGGCTAAATTGGCTTCTTTTTCAGGATATGAAAAGTCATCAACAGCAATGATGAAATTGAAATTTTCCTGATTCAGCTTACTTATCAAACAGCTTCCAATAAAACCGGCGGCTCCCGTAACGATGATCATAAAGTGGTAGTCGTGAACGTATAGGTGGTGATTATTAAGTAACTATAGCGTAATTGAAGTGAAAACGGTTGTAAAGATACGCGTTTTTGTCTGTAGAAATGAATAGCGTATTTCCTGAATAAATTGTGTTTTTCTTATATTGGCGTATGGGTTTCCTGCCCCCATTTTTGCTACGGTATATCGTTTTTATACCGCCTGAAGTGTTCGTACCTTTGTGGCCTATTAAGCAAACCGGCGTTTCTGGCAACCGCCTATCTAAACCAGAAAAATGGTCTATATTAACAGAATTGAACATTTTAACGCGGCTCACCGGCTCTACAATCCGGCCTGGTCTGAGGCCCGCAACAAAGAAGTTTTTGGCCCCTGCGCGAACATAAACTGGCATGGGCACAACTTCGAGCTGATCGTTACGGTAAAGGGCGAACCTGACCCTGATACGGGTTTTGTCGTTGATCTGAAATTGCTGGGCGATATTGTGAAACGGGAGGTTATCGAGAAGGTTGATCACAAAAACCTGAACCTCGATGTGGATTTTATGCAGGGCAAAATGGCCAGTTGCGAGATCTTCATTATGGAAATCTGGAAGATTCTCGACCACGCCCTTGAACCCATTACCGAGGCCCGTTTGCATCAACTGCGGCTCTACGAAACCCCGAAAAATTTTGTTGATTATTTTGGGGAATAACCCATGACGTACTACTTCATTGCCGGTGAACGCTCCGGCGATTTGCACGGGGCCAATCTGATTCGGGCTATTCGTCAGCACGACCCGTCGGCTACGTGCCGGGCGTATGGTGGTGAGCAGATGGAAGAGGCCGGAGCCGTGCTGGTACGGCACTACCGCGAAATGGCGTTTATGGGGTTTCTGGAGGTGGTCAAAAATCTGGGCACCATCCGCCGGATTATGCGCGAATGCCAGGCCGATCTATTGGCCCACCGTCCCGATGTATTGATTCTGATCGACTACGCTGGCTTTAATCTTCGCATGGCTCGTTTCGCCAAAAAACACGGCATTCGGGTGTTTTACTACATATCGCCAAAAGTATGGGCGTGGAATCAGCGTCGGGCACTCAAGATAAAAGCCAATGTCGATAAGCTGTTTACAATTCTGCCCTTCGAAACAGAGTTTTTCGCCACGTACGATTATAAAGTTGACTACGTAGGCAATCCGCTCCTCGACGCCCTCGCCGACTTCCGCCCGAACCCAGCCTTTCATAAAGAAATTGGATTGGATGAGCGTCCGGTTGTGGCCCTGCTTCCCGGTAGCCGCCATCAGGAAATCACGTCGATATTGCCGACTTTACTACGTATAACCCGCCAGTTTCAGAACTATCAGTTCGTGGTGGGAACGGTCAGTAATCTACCTGATTCGCTGTACGACAGTCTGTTAGCCGATTATCCGCAGGTGTTACGTGTTCAGGATGCCGCCTATGATTTGCTGCATATCTCGACGGCGGCAGTTGTTACTTCGGGCACTGCTACGCTCGAAACGGCTCTGCTGAACATTCCGCAGGTGGTTTGCTACAAAACAACGGGCATCACCTACGCCATTGCCAAACACCTGATTGCTGTTCCGTATATCTCCCTTGTCAATCTGATTGCCAACCGCGACGTCGTAAAAGAACTGATTCAAAACGATTTCACAACAAACCACGTCGCCACCGAACTACAGGCTATTTTGCCGGGTGGACCCCGCCGGGATACCCAGTTGGCGGGCTATGCTGATGTGCAACAGAAGATGGGCAAAGCGGGCGCTTCTGAACGCGCCGGGCGGTTGATGGTAGAAGCCTTGCGCACCTAAAGCAGGCAGCGTTCCTATTCTTCTATTCCTGAAATTTAATTCTTATCACTTCATAAGTAAGCGATTACAAGGCGCGGCTACATAAGGCAGCGATTGCGGTTCTGTGTAATGCTGTTTAACCCGCTGGTTAACGAATTTAAAAAATTTTACTTTATGGACTGATATTAAAAAATTTATTATTATTGCATAGATTTTATTAATATTAAATTAATCAACTTTTTCTATGGCAAAAGGTATACTCAGGCTTATTATCCTGCTGTTGGTGATAAGTACGCCCGTTCTGGCCCAGACGATCTCGGGCAGGATTACTGCAAGTGCTGATGGTCAGCCATTACCCGGTGTCTCGATTTTAGTAAAAGGTACTACGTCAGGTACTATAACAGATCGGGATGGTAAATACAGTATCAGTGCTGGAGGAAACAGAACATTGGTTTTCTCATTCATTGGCTATAAGACTAAAGAAGTTGTTGCTGAAAACAAATCAGTAATCGACATCGCGCTTGACGAAGAAGCCAATATGATCAATGAAGTTGTTGTAACGGCTTTTGGTATTTCCAAAGAACAACGGGCGTTAGGCTATGCCACGGCGGTCGTTAATAATGAGTCATTGGTTAAAACCGCGAACACAAACTTCGCCACTGCACTCTATGGAAAAGCGCCCGGTGTAACCATTAATGCCACGCCGGGTGGTGCAACCAGCGGGGTAAGCATCAGCATCCGGGGGTTAAGCTCGATCACCGGCAACACGCAGCCCCTCATCGTGATGGATGGTATTCCAATTCGCAATGGCGAAGCCAGAAATGGCGATTATTGGGGAGACCAGCGTATTCGTGGCAATGGACTGCTGGATTTGAACCCTGCCGATATTGAAAACATCTCCATCCTGAAAGGGGCTTCTGCCGCTGCGCTTTACGGCTCAGAAGCCGTAAACGGTGTGGTGTTGGTTACGACTAAAACCGGTAAAGGCCGCAAAGGACTGGGCGTCGATTTCAGCGCGAACTACAGCGTCGATAAAATCGCCTACTTACCCCGCTACCAGAATGTTAGAGGTCCGGGTTACCTTCGAAATTATGCGAATGGCGGACAGGATGCCAACGGTTTCATCTACTACGATACAGATGGTGATGGCAAGGGCGATACCAGAGGGTTGCTTGGCGCTACGGTAAACTTCGGGCCAAAGTTTGATGGTCAGCCGGTTATGGCTTTTGATGGCGTAATCCGACCCTACTCGCCATCGGGCAATAGTTATGCCGATTTGTTCCAGAATGCGAACAGTTCAAACATCAATCTGGCGGTTTCCAAAGCAACGGACAACGCTACGTTACGCTTTTCGTATACGCGACAGGACAATGGCATGATCAGCTATGGCGCGAAAAACGAGAAGAACATCATGAATCTAAACACCAGCTTTAACATCAATTCCAAGCTGAAAACGGATCTGATGATAAACTACGTTAACCAGTATACGCACAACCGTCCGTTCAAAGTGGATCGCATGATCAACAACTTTACGGGGATGATGAACCGATTTGAAGCGGCCGACTGGTATTTCGATAAATATCAGACCAGCCAGGGGTACAAATTCGTGACCGGTTCCGGTCAAAGCCTGACGCCAAATGAGAACATCATTCGGAACGGTTTCAAAGGCGATATTGCCGATTACGTGTGGAATACCAGAGCGAACACCTACGACGAATATAGCAACCGGGTGATTGCCAGTATTACCCAGAGTTGGCAGATTCTGGACAATCTGAGTCTGAGAGGCCGGATTGGAACCGATATTACGTCGGAACGGCTTGAGGACAAACAGCGAAGTTCAATTCCGCTGGCATTCGGGTATTCGGGGTACTTTGGCATGAATAACAACCTCTACAGCAATGCCTACGGTGACGTGTTTCTGACGTATAACAAAAAACTGAACCCGGACATAACCGTTTCGGCAACGGGCGGTTACACCGCCAATAAGTCGTTGAATACGTTTGTAAGCCGTAGCACAAATAATGGACTGAGTACCGAGAATTTCTTCGATGTATCGGCTTCGGTGAATACGGCAGGGGGTAGCAACTCCCGTGATCGCTCCATTCGGGATGCTTTTCTGGGTACGGTGAACTTTGATTACAAAAATTTCTTCTTTGTAGAAGGAACCATCCGCAGAGACCGCACTTCTACTCTGGCAACGGGCAACAACACGTTTGTCTATCCGTCCGTTAACACCAGCCTTGTTTTCAGCGATTTCATTACGTTACCAACGGCCATCAGCTATGCCAAACTAAGAGCGTCGTGGGGTGTAGTTGGTAACTATCCATCGATATACCGCGCCAATAATGCGTATAGCCAGGGCAATCTGAGTATACAGCAAACCGGTGGTAACTCGGTGTTGTACACGAACATCAGCGGTGACTATGGCAACGATAAGATACGTCCCGAGCAGAAGCGTGAGTTTGAATTTGGTCTCGAAACGAGGCTTTTCAGAAACCGGCTGAGCATAGACCTGTCGTATTATAACGCACAAATCGTTGACCAGATCCTGCCCCTGACGATTGCGGCCAGTGCCGGTGCGCGAACCGTTCTCGCCAACATCGGTACGCTCAGAAACCAGGGCGTAGAATTAGGAATGAATGTCTCGCCGATCAAAGGGGCCGGTCTAAATGATCTGAACTGGAATTTGACCCTGAATCTGGCGAAAAACAGCAACAAAGTTGAAAAATTAGCCAACAACTCTACAGAACTGTTACATGCTGATTATGACGGCAATGCGGCTCAGTTACGGTCGATAGTCGGTCAGCCGATGGGCGATATTTATGTGCATGGCATCCTGAAAAGTGCCAGCGGTCAGGATGTAGTTGGCCCGAACGGTCTGTATCAGTTAGATGGTGCCAACTGGATTAAGGCAGGAAATGCTATGCCGAAATTAACCGGTGGTTTTTTAAATAACTTTAGCTACAAAGGATTCAGTCTGGATGTTGTGGTTGACTTCCGCTATGGAGGACACATCATGCCTACGGGTATCAACTGGCTGACATCGAGAGGCTTGACCGAGGAAAGTCTCACCGCCATGGATAAAGAAAGCGGTGGCCTTAGCTATTACAAAGACGCAGCCGGCAAAGGCATTGCGACGACAGGGAATGCCGGGCCAAACGGCGAAGTGGTCTACAACGACGGTATGCTGATGAGTGGTGTACTGGCAAACGGCGAAGCCAATACGAATATCGTTTCTCAGGCTACGTATTATAACAGCACGTATAACTGGGGTGGACCGCAGTACAGTAGTGCGCGTTACGAACTGTACGTAAAGGAAAATACCTTCATTAAAATGAGGGAACTGTCCTTGGGGTATCGTATTCCCGCAAATATTACCCGTAAAATCGGCACCCAGAACCTGACTGTGTCGGTGTTTGGGCGCAACCTGTTCTTTATCTACCGAACTATTAAAGATCTGGATGCTGAACAAACCAACGCGGGAACCCGGTGGACGGATAACATCAACAACGCTGGTAATAACCCGTCGTTCCGCACGATGGGGGTCATGTTACGCGCCAGTTTCTAACTCTTAATTCGATCATGAATATGAAAAAAATATCATTCCTGATTTTGTCAGGGCTTCTGCTGACGAACGTGTCCTGCAAGGAGTCAGAATTTGCCGAAGCGTATCCAGACCCGGCCAAGATTGCTGAGACAACCGTTGAGAAGCAATTTACCGGCGTTTTGTTCGCCAACAGGGAGTATGTGCTTCCGGGTTATCGGCATTATTTCGTTACGCTGCGAACCTCACTCAATCGCTATAACCAGGCAACCGGCTGGGTCAACGAATCTGGGCAGTACGTTCCGGGTTCGTCGGGCGTGGAAGATGTGTGGTATAACTATTACAACATGTTGGCGCAGTACCGCGAACTGCAAAAAGTGTATGCGGCTAAACCGGCGGATCAGCAGAACGACCGCAAGATTTTCATGCTCGCTGCTGCTGTTTACGTGTACGATTATACGCAGAAGATGGTCGATGTTCACGGGGCCATTCCGTTCAGCGAAGCCGGTACGCTCAGTGCAAAGGGCGGTGAATACCTCGCGGCCAGTGCTAAATTCGATACCGCCGAAAGTATTTATACGTTTTTGCTGGACGATCTGAAGCGTATCGCAACCGAGCTAAACGGAATCACGCTGAACGCCGGTTATCAGAAATCGTTCCAGACGCAGGATTTCGTTAATAAAGGCGATATAGCTGCCTGGAAGCGGTATTGTAACTCATTGCGGGTAAGAATATTAAACCGGGTTTCGGACGTAGAAAGCTTCAAATCCAGATCCAACACCGAAATTGCTGAGATCCTGGGCAACGCAACGACCTATCCGATTGTTGAAACCAACGCCCAGAATATCCAGATCAATGTGTTTGACATCAATACGGATATCAACTCGAAAGGGTTCAGAGACGGTATCGCGTCCGATGGCAACTGGTTTGGCAATACGGCAGGCAAGGCGATTATTGATAATATGAATACCAATAAGGACCCGCGCCTGAAACTGCTTTTTGAGCCGGGGGCCTTAGCCGCCGGGGAATACACGGGTATTGATCCGACGGCTACCGAAGCCACACAGACAGCCCTTTATAGTGCCGGAAAGATTGCGATCTACAACCGCTTTACGCTCAGCCATAACCAGTTTTTTCCGGGTATTCTGATTAATGCACCGCAAATGAATTTAATCAAAGCGGAGTATTACGTTAGAGCGGGTAATGAGGCATCGGCAAAGACAGCCTACGAAACAGCGATCAGCCAGTCCGTGCAGTTCTACAACGGGATTTTAGCAACCACCAATGCCACCGGCATCACCGGTTCTGCCATGCCCACGCCAGCAACAGCCGCTTCTATTGCCGAATACATGGCGGGTAGTGGGGTTAACTGGAGCAGCGCGACCGGTAGTGCCAACAAGCTAAAGTTGATTGCTACCCAGAAATGGCTGCACTACAATATTGTTCAGCCTTACGAAAACTGGGCGGACATTCGCCGGTTAGACTTTCCGGTGTTGAGTTTCCAAACTGACATGGCGAACAACCAGACAGTTCCCCCGTTCAGATGGTCCATTCCCGGTAATGAAATCACGTACAAT
>JANPJE010000418.1:0-23177 GCA_031425355.1 Spirosoma sp.
GTTGATGGACAAAAAAATCAGCCTGACGCTGAACGTAAATAATCCGTTCAACCGAACCGTTCGAGTAACGGGCGAGCAGTTTGCGCCCACATTTACGGCGCGAAATAGTTCAGCATTCGTAAATCGGTCGGTACGTCTGACGTTCAGCTACAAGTTTGGACAAATGAGTTCGGGCGGCAAGCAGAGCAAAAAGATCAGCAACGACGATAACAAAGGCGGAGGGAGATAATTTGTCAGGAATTGTCAAGAATAGTCAGGCACTTGACAATCCTTGACCACGCCTGACCATCTATCAAACCATTTGCCGGGCTTCTTCGAGCAGCAAACGTTTCTGGTCGATAGAGAAGTGAAGCGGCAACTGAGCCAAACCGATTAGCCGACGCATGATTTCGATACCCGTGAATCGTTGCCGCAGGCTTTCATCAAATCCTTCAGGTTTTTCATACGTAGTCAGAACGGCGGTGATAATAGATGCCGATTGCTGCGCCATCATCAAGTGAGCAATCATGACGCCGAGGTCGAACTCCGCCGGTCCAACGAAGCAGAATTCCGGGTCGATGACTTTGGTGCCGGTCGCTGTTTGCAGCCAGCTTCCCGGATAGAAATCACCGTGCAGAAGAGTTTTCGGGGCACTGGTTTTATCCCCGGAAATCCCGGCATCGGCCAGATACAACTCCCCCAACTGTTCCGCAATTTTCTTTAACGCTGCATCCCGTTTGAAAGGCATTGCCAGTTCCTGTAAACCCGGCTGAATCCCATTGAGATCAAAACCGTTGTCTTCCAGAAAAGGATACTTAAAAATATGCTCGTGGTTCAACGCCCGCATGGCGTGATTCGCGAAAATCGGGTCAGGTGTTTCGTCGATGAAATAACGATGAAGCCCGGAAAGATAATTCGTTAAGTTCAGCGCATCGGGCGTTGATAAATGGTGCTCCGGCTGGTACAAAAAGGTATAATCGCTGGCCGATCCTAAATCTTCGAGGATCAGAATGTTATTTCCTTCATCTATGCCCAACAATTGGGGCATCGCGTTCGCTAATGTCGGAATCGCCTGCGTTGCCTGATAAAAACGTCCTTCAATAACGGCTCGGTTGGCCGGTGCCGGAATGGTCGGGTACTTCTCGACATAGCCCCGCGACTGCTTAACGATGAGCGTCCGAATTGGCGTTATTATGCGCAATGTGTAATTCATATTGCCCTCGCCGGGCTTTTCGACCGAGATAATCGCTTCTTCATTGCCAAGCCAGCCGTGTCGGCGTAAATACTCCTGGATAAGGTCAGGACGTTGAGCGTTTAAAAGCATGATCTTTGTGTATGAAAGTTTCTCTTCACTGGATCACCGGGTTAAAACCTTATTCTACCGCACGACCGCCAGTTTTCCGGCCAATCCTTCCACCCCGTCGGATGTAACGACGACGATTAGATAAATACCCGTTTGTGCCATGCGACCCTTGTAATCAAGGAGATTCCACGTAGCCGTGCCCCCCTGCGACCGAGTCTCGTAAACCAACTGACCGCCCGCATCAAGGATTTTCACTGTCGCATTGTCTGTCAGGCCGTTGACGCCGACCGTTCCTGTGAAATCGGGCCGGACAGGATTCGGGAAAATAGTCAGATTGCTGAGTGTTTCGACGGGTTCGGTTGCCGGACCTCGGTACGAAATCAATCCATTCGGTTGGTCCGGCGTTCCGGTCTGGATAAAAATAGTGCCCGTCGCCGGTTCAATTGCCAATGCCTGAATGGTGTTGTTCGGTAGCGGGCTATTATCAGCGGTGAATGTATCGAGCAGTTGCGAACCGTCGGGCGCTACGTGATACAAGCCACTTCGGGTACCAATCCATTTACGATTGCCACCATCGACCGCTATGGCCGTAATGAGTTCATTTGCCAGCAACCGACGCCGGTTCAGCAGGGGAGGCTGAGCGTCGATGATCGGGTCGAAGGCACCGGCTGGGTTGTCAAATACGGTCGGGCCGAGGTCGGTACCTACCCAAATTGCTCCGGTTCGGTCTTTCACCAATGCCCGGACGGTATTGGTCAGCAAACTTCCCTGTCCGCTCCCCGTACTCAGAAAACGGCTTCGGTTCGTTTGTGGGTCAACCACCAGAAGCCCACCGCCGAGGTCAGGACGGAGCCACAAAAAACCGTTATCGTCGGGTACAATCTGTACGATATTGGTCTGAGTAACACCCGAAAATGACTGAAACTGGCCATCGGGTCGGCGGACGTGCAACGTAGCCTGCTGGCTGGTTGCCCGCCCGGTTGTCAGCCATAAATTGCCAACATTATCCGTAGCCAGACTGCTGATAAATGGGCTGATGGTTGCCGGTAACGTAACGGCTTGCGGGGCCTGCCCTTCGGTTTGGTTCCATAATCCGTTACCAAAACTGCCGAGGTAGAGCCGTTGCTCCGTAGGCAAATAGGCTGCCGAATTGAACCCACGCGTTACGCCCGAAATTACAGTGCTTGTCCACCGCCCATTCGGCACGGACAATACCTCGACAGGTGGCTGCCCGGTTGAGAGTTGAGTTGCATCGAGCGGGCCAGCGGGCAGGGCCACGAGCGTTTGCGGAAATGCATACAAGCCACTGAACCGGTCGCGGGAGGGGCCTTCGGGGGCGATGCGCTGAAACGTACCGGCATTGCCTATCAGCAAACCATTTTTTGCATCGGCAACCCAAACCGCATTGCCGTCGGCTATTACGTCTCGCGGGTCGGCCAGAAGTGAGCCGGTAAACGAACCACTTCCCGGCAGTGAAACCACTTGATTGGTCGCTAAAATCAGTCCCGTTGTTGCCGGAAATTGCCGGATAATCGAATTCGTCAATGGCTGGGTTAGCGTCCACCGGCCCGCCTGTCGCTCAAAAACGCCCTGCCCATTTACGGTTGCTGATAATCGCCCCTGATTGATAGTGATCGACTCGGTTTGCGGGCTGGGTTCGGCCAGAGTGCGCCAGTTGGCCGGGTCAGCGATGTTGACAGTCGAGGCAAAGCGCACCGCCCGTAGCCGACGCCCGGTATCGGTCTGGCGCAATGGGGCTGTCAGGGCGTACAAACTGTCGGACGTAACGGCTGTCTGGTAAATTGGGAGTGGCGAACCGTCGGCCCGTTGGCTGAAATACGTATCGCGAATCTCGTTTTTGAGCAAATCCAGCACGACAAGCCCAAAATCGGTGCTCAGATACGCGTTATTGCCAATACGGTTCAGGTGGTTGATACTCCGCAAGACGGGCAATGTTGACGCCGAAACGATGGTATTTACGTTGGCAACTGCGCCCGGCTCGCCGGTGTCGGTCAGGTTCAGAAAATCCAGATTGCCGTTTCGGTAGGCAATGAGCAGTCGTTTTTGGTCGGTGATATAAAGCAATCGGCTGATTCCCACGTCACTTAGGCCGGATGTTTTGCCTAACGTAGTGGTTTCGTTCGTTGTTTTATCGTAGTAGAAAAAGCCATTCTGCGTAGCCGCATACACGACGTTTCCCGCCACCGCCACCGACTGCCCCGACTGATAACTAATGTGCGACTGCCAGACGCCAATCTGGGCGGATGATGAATGATGAATAATGAATGATGAATAAAAAACGAACAGTACATGCCAGGATTTAGAAGGTAAATTTCTAAATCTCGCTTGTTCAGTCTCTTTATTTTTTTTACAATTCATCACTCATCACTCTTAACGTCTTCATACGCCCATTCTTTTCGGTCGGCATGGTCGCCGAGGTTGAAACAGCGTCGGCAGCGGGCTTCGTAACTGTCGGTTTCGCCCAACAGTACGCGTTCCTGCGACGGTACAAGCCGATATGAATAGTGGGCAATATCGCCACAAACCACACAAATGGCGTGAACTTTGGTAACGTATTCGGCAATGCTCATCAGTTGCGGCATGCAGGCGAACGGCTGTCCCGAGAAGTCCATGTCTAACCCCGCAACGATCACCCGTTTTCCCTCATTTGCCAGTAATGTGCAGACATCCATGATGTCTTTATCGAAAAACTGGGCTTCGTCAATCCCGACAACATCACAATTTCCGGCCAGTGACACAATCTGGCTTGCTGTTTGCACAGGCGTTGACGGGATGGCATTGGCTGTATGCGAAACAATATTTTCCTGATGGTAACGCGTATCCAGAGCTGGTTTAAAAATCCGGACGTTCAGCTTGGCGATGCGCGCGCGCGTGAGCCGACGGATCAATTCTTCGGTTTTGCCGGAGAACATAGAGCCGCAGATTACCTCAATCCAGCCCGTGCGGAGGTGGGGCGGTTCGCGTCGTCGGGAGGGTTCAATAAACATCGGTTACGTATCGTTCTAAAGGCCGGTTGTGTCGCTCAATCGGTCTGATAAAATGGGTAAGTACTGGCTTGATTTCTGGTCGTAAATCACTTTTTCAAACTTTATTCATAAGCCAAAACAGGTTTGCGACCGAAAACTTTATCTTTACAAAACAAAGGCTTTTCCTGATGTCGAACAAGTTTAACGCCAACGCACTTACCGAATATAGCAAGTCCTACGCCCGTCGGATAGCCGCTGATTTCTTCCAGCACCACGTGACAATAAGCGGGCAGCAAATTCTTTCACTGACGCCAATCAGTCAGATTAATTTGTTTGTTATCAGTACTTTATCCGACAAATGGAAGGCCGATGCGGCTAAATTTCGCAGCCCTTATTTCGATTTTTCCGACGCCGACGTAGAGGAAGCGTTGCAGAATTTCATGAACGTAGTGTCGCAGCATATTTCTGTTCGGCGCGACCACCTCGAACCGCTTTTGGTCGATGCCACTCGCCGGACGATTATCATGATTTTCGATCCCCGCGCTTATTTCGATGATCTGTTACGTGACCAGCCGGAGTTCACCCTAACGGCCGATGCACTTAAGCAAATTACGCGGTACACGAAAATAAACCAGTTTATTCCGGCATACATTAGCCAACGGATGAACGGCAAACCCTCTGTATATAGTAATCAGGCAATCGGTTATTTAGATGAAGCCCTGACGCAGCGGGGCCATGAGTTAGAGCATTACGATAAATTTGTCGCGCTGTTTTCAGAGAAACTGCCAATGGACGTATCGGCGCTGTTGCGTAGTCACGTTCCCGACAGTATTCCGGCGTCTCCGGCGCGGTCATTTTTCGATACCATTACCGAACCCGCCGTGCCACCTGCTCCCCTGGTTCCGGTGGAGGCTACCCCGCGCACCGATTTGCCCGAAGCTGTTGCTCCGGCAATTCCACCACAGCCAGCACCTGCCGAACGATCGGATTCCCCCGATGAGCCGGCAGGATCCGGCGGTCCTATATTTCTGAGCCGTGATACGGATGGCCCGGAACTGGTTGCCCCAGTCAGTCAGCCGTCACAAGTGCCCACCGAAACCAGTACCATTTCTGCCGATAATCGACAGGACACCAACCCGGTCGATGCGTCGCCATCACTGAATGATACGTTGCGGGAAGCAAGCCCGGATGAACCGTCTACCGTGGCCGAAACCTTCAATCGCGCGCCCATCGAGAGCGTTGCCCGGAGCATTTCGCTCAACCAGAAATTTCGATTTATCAATCAATTATTCAACGGCAATGCGAGTGCGTATAACCAGGCCGTTGAGGAAATCGACACGCTGAACAACTACGGCCAGGCACTCGATTTGATTTCCTACCGCTACGCGTCGCAGTACCTGTGGGATATGAGCAGCGATGAGGTGAGCGAGTTGGTTGAAATTCTGAAACGGCGGTTTTCGTAGATTGCGGCTTCGCTGACAGTCCCTTTGGTCAAGTGTATCCTTTGTGCGTTACTTTCGTCTAATGCACATCTATTCACTTGACCAGGAAGGCTTTGCGAATTAGTTATCTGCTTTTGGTGGCCGGATGGATGGCCGTTTCTCCTGCTTTTTCACAAACAAATTCGCCCTCACGCCAAAATGCTGATGCGGTGAGTCAGCAGTTGCAGGACTTGTTTCCGGTGCAGACGGAAGGCATTGATTACCAGTCTGTTTACGATGCGTTAACGCAACTCTACGCCAATCCGCTTGACCTTAACGTAGCCACCCGCGACGAATTGGCTGCTACGTATCTGCTCACCGAACGCCAGCTAAGCAGTCTGGCTACGTACCGGGCCGATTTTGGTGATTTGCTGTCTATTTATGAATTACAGGCCGTCCCGGATTTTGATCTGTCAACCATCCGGCGACTATTGCCGTTTGTAACGGTGTCGGGTAATCCGGGCTTATACGGTGCGTTGCCTACGCCAACCGACAACTACCTGATTGTTCGCTATGAGCAACTTCTCGAACAACAGAAAGGGTTTTCGGAAGCGACACCCGACAAAAACGGTAAGCTGCCTACCCGCTATTTAGGGAGTTTGGGACAGTGGTATGTCCGCTACCGATACAGCCGCCCCCGTGTTTTCAGCATCGGGCTGACGGTGGAAAAAGACCCCGGAGAAACAATGGGCTGGCAACCATCCAGGCGTCGCTATGGAGCAGATTACGTATCATTTCACGCGCAAATCCAGAACCGGGGCAAGTGGCGGAATGTACTGCTGGGCGACTATCAGGTACAGGTTGGGCAGGGCTTAGTGCTGTCGGCGGGGTTTGTGCTGGGAAAAAGTGCTGAAACGGTCCAAACTGTTCGCCGTCCAACGCTGGGCGCACGGGCCTACACCTCGCTCACGGAGCAGGGTTATTTTCGGGGTGCAACCGCTACGTATGCGTTGCAGTCGACGCTCGATTTGACCCTTTTAGCTGCCCGCAACCGGCGTGATGCGAACGTAGCGCAAGACTCCCTTATTACGGTTGCTACGTCTCTGCAAACGTCGGGTCTTCACCGCACCCAATCCGAACTTGACGATCAGGGGAGTTTGCTCGAAACCAACGTGGGCGCACACCTCCTTTATCACAATCGCCAGCAGCTTCAGCTTGGCCTGACGGTATTGCGAACCACATTCGACACGTTTCTTCGCCGACGTGATTCGCCGTACAATCAGTATGAGTTTATGGGAAAGCAGAATGTCGTTGTTGGGGTACACGGCGGCTATATCTGGCGCAACTGGAATCTATTTGCCGAAGTGGCACGAAGCAGCGGCTCCGCAACAAATTCGGGCGGTATTGGAGCCGTTGGTGGCGCATTGACCAGTCTGACCAAAAAACTTGATCTGGCTATCGCGCTCCGTCATTACGACCGGGATTTTCATAGTTTTTACGGTAATGCATTCAGCGAAGGGAGCAGGAATATCAACGAATCGGGGGCTTATCTGGGGCTGAAATACACGGTTTATCGTAAGTTAACCGTGGGTGGCTTTGTCGATTATTTCACTTTCCCCTGGCTCAAATACTTGGTTGATAAACCCTCAAACGGATTTGATTACTTGCTACAGGCCCGCTACACCCCGAATCGAAAAACGGCTTTCTACGCGGTTTATCATGAAGAACACAAGCAGAAAAACCTGACGGTTGATAAGTTTAAGGACGTAGTTGGCACAAGGCGCCGGAGTGTTGCACTCAACGCCGACTATACGTTGACACGCGGTCTGTCGATGCGATCACGGGTGCAGTGGGGTGGGTTCAACTATAGTGGTCAAACGTCTTCGCGCGGGTTTGCGCTGGTGCAGGATGCCACGCTGGAGGTAAAGCGGTTGAGTTTAAGCGGTCGGATCGCGCTGTTCGGTACGGATGATTACGACAGTCGGCAGTACGTTTATGAGCGCGATGTGTTGTATGCGTTCTCGTTTCCGGCCTACTTTAACCGGGGTGTTCGACACTATTTACTGGCGCGATACAATCTTAGCCGCCATTTGGATGTGTGGATGCGCTGGGCCAGAACCGACCTCACCAATCAGGACACCATTGGCTCCGACCTCGACCAGATTAACGCGTCCCACAAAACCGAAGTAAAAATACAGGCCCGCTGGCGGTTCTGAATAACTCACTTCTCCATTTCCCGAATCAACTTATTGGCGTTGATAAACTCGTTTAATTCCTTTACGTTCGATTGAGTGAGGCTATTGCTATCACCCTGCCAGAGCTTTTTCCCCTCGTAAAGAAACATGATTTTCTCGCCAATCTCCATCATCGAATTCATATCGTGTGTAATCACAACGGTCGTGATTTTGTACTCGTCGGTGATTTCGGAGATGAGCTGATCAATCTTGATGGACGTCAGCGGGTCGAGGCCGGAATTCGGTTCATCGCAGAACAAGTACTTGGGGTTCAGTACGATAGCGCGGGCAATGCCGACCCGTTTTTTCATCCCTCCACTAATTTCGGACGGCATCCGGTCAGCGGCATTTTCCAGCCCAACGCGTTGCAGGCACTCTTGCGCCCGCTCTACCTTTTCGCTCTCCGATTGTTCGGTAAGCATGTCGAGCGGAAACCGGACGTTTTCCAGCACCGTTTTCGAGTCGAACAAGGCAGAACCCTGAAACAAAACGCCCATTTCGCGCCGAATTGCTTTCTGTTCGTTCAGATCGCCGGTCAGGAAATTGCGTCCGTCGTAGAGGACTTCCCCCGAATCGGGTTTAATCAGGCCAATCATGCATTTAAGCAACACACTCTTTCCTGTGCCGCTGCCGCCAATAATTAGGCTCGTATCACCCGGTTGAAACGAGCCGTCGATACTCGTTAGAATTTGCCTGCCACCGAACGATTTCGAGATGTCTTTAATGTCAATCATAGTGAAATGATTGAATGATTGAATGATTGAGTGATTGAATAGATCTATGCGTCAGCTATTCATTAACTCAATCACTCAATCATTCATTAACTACGTGAGTAATAGCTGTGTGAGCACGAAGTCGGCGGCCACAATGGCAATGCAACTGTTTGTAACGGCCGATGTGGACGCTGCGCCAACTTCCAGCGCTCCCCCGCTTACGTTATACCCCTGATAAGCCGAAATCGTCGAAATAAGAAAAGCAAACACAACTGTTTTGATGAGGGCGAAGACAATACCAAATGGTTTGTACTCGAAACGAAGCCCGGATATGTAGTCTTCGGATGAGATAACCCCGGCCAGCGTTCCGGCAATGTAGCCGCCCAGAATAGCCAGAAACCCAGCCATAATCACCAGAAGGGGAAACATCAGGACAGACGCTATTACCTTTGGCAATATCAGGTACGAACTCGAATTGATGCCCATAACCTCCAGTGCATCAACCTGTTCGGTAATGCGCATCGTGCCGATCTCGCTGGCAATATTTGACCCTACTTTCCCAGCCAATACGATGCACGACAGCGTTGGGGCCAGTTCCAGAATAGAACTGTCACGTACGATGAGCGCGATAATATTCTTCGGCACAAAGGGATTGGTAAGGTTGTAGGCGGTTTGAACGCAGGTAACGGCACCGATGAATATGTTGACCAAAGCAACAATAAAAATGGACCCTACGCCTATTAACGTGCATTCATTCAGGATAAGACTCAGATAAACACGGAGTTTCTCGCGATTGCGAAAAAGGGTGCCCAGAAAAATAAAATAACTGCCTATTCGTGACATAAAATAGTGTAGAGAAGCAAACCGACATTGCTTGATCCAGGTCGGGATTATCTATTCGGAAGAACCCCCGTAAAGATAGAATGGTTTCTGACGTAACTTGCGGCTTCTAAGAAACTATGAAACCACTGATTATTGTAACGGGCGGCACTAAAGGCATTGGCCGCGCCATTGCCGACCGGTTTGTGGCTGAAGGCTTCGATGCTGTTGTTTGTGCCCGTTCCGTTGATGGCCTGCAGAGCAAAGGGATACTACCTATTGCCGCTGACCTCTCGACCCGCGATGGTGTCAATACGTTGCTCGACTACGTTCGTTCACTCGGTCGACCAGTCGATGTGCTGGTCAATAACACCGGTATATTTCAGCCGGGTCAGATTCATAATGAGGCCGAAGGCACGTTTGAGCAACTCATGAGCACCAATGTTGCCAGTGCGTACCACCTCACTCGTGGAATAGTAGGAGACATGATTGCCCGTCGGCAGGGGCATATTTTTATGATGTGTTCTACGGCCAGTATTACACCCTATACCAATGGCGGTTCGTACTGCATTTCAAAATTCGCGCTGCTGGGCATGAGCCGTGTGCTGCGTGAGGAGCTGAAACCACATGGGGTGAAAGTGACGGCTATATTGCCTGGTGCTACGCTCACCGCAAGCTGGGAGGGCACCGACTTGCCCGAAGAACGGTTTCTCAAGCCCGAAGACGTAGCGAATAGTGCCTGGGCGGCTTACTCACTGTCTAAAAGTGCTGTGGTAGAGGAAATACTTATACGACCTCAATTGGGGGATATTTAGCGGTCGTCGGAAACACCCATCAACGGATAATTGTTGACTAACGACTGTTTCGTATCTTGCGCGGACTTCATCTTCGCCAATCTGAAAATTGTTCATTATTAACTCATTAGTATTATAAATGGCTTCCGTTGAATATCTGGGGATTGATGTGGGCGGCACGAACGTCAAAATGGGCATTGTTGATGCCAATACTGGTAAAATTTCTAATTTCTACAGCCATGATACCATCAGTTGGCGCGAGTCGGGCCACTTTGTTGAGCGTTTTGGCGATGCAGTTGCCTTACAATTGCTGTCGAATAAAGATATAAAGCAGGTTGGTATTGGTTTGCCCGGAATGCTCAATCGCGAGCGCACGATTCCGCTCGAAATCACCGCTATTCCCGAAATCAACGACGTGCCGATGGTCGATTTGCTGAGCAAACGATTTGCCGGTGTTCAGTTTTTCTTAGCCAACGACGCGAATGCAGCAGCCCTGGGCGAATACTACTTCGCAGAGGAAAAAATCACGGAAAATTATATTTTCATTACCCTGGGAACGGGCGTTGGCGGGGCGGCCATTATCAATAAAAAGATCTTTACCGGTGGCGACGGCAACGCTATGGAGCCGGGGCATATCCCATCGCGCAATGGCCGGGTACTGGAACGTAACATCGGCAAGAAAGAATTGCTCGACCTGGCCAATGAACGACGGCGCGATTATAAAGGCGAAACGCACCTGGCCGGTGACGGTAGTATTTCAACAACAGGTCTGGTTGCAGCCGCTGGCGAAGGGGACGAACTGGCACTTCAAATTTGGACTGAAGTAGGCGAAATGCTGGGTGAAGGTTTGGCCTCGCTTATTAAAGTATTGGATATCAAACAGGTATTGATTGGCGGAGGCTTGTCGGCTTCGTTCGATTATATTCTGCCTTCCGTTACGAAAACCCTCGATTACTGGCTTAACGATTACTATAAAAATGGGCTGAGTATAAAACGGGCTACACTCGGAAATGATGCTGGCCTTTTGGGAGCCGCTTCGCTTTGTTTTGAATAAAGAGGAAGGAAAGGAAACATAGGGAGGAAAGGGGCGAATAAACAACTTCTTCCCCCTTTCCTCCTTCTATATAATATTCACTTCCGGAGAGATCGTGATGCCAAATTTTTCCAGTACAGATGCCTGAACCTGTTTAGCCAGTGCAATAATTTCGTTACCGGTGGCATTGCCGTAATTAACCAGGACCAATGCCTGCTTCGCATGAACGCCCGCATCGCCGGACCGGTAGCCTTTCCAACCCGCCTGTTCGATCAGCCAACCCGCCGGAACTTTCACCGTGTCATTCCCAATTGGATAGCCGGGCAAGTTCAAATACTGGTTTTTCAACGTATCAAACTGCGTTTTAGGAATTTCAGGATTCTTGAAGAAACTACCGGCATTGCCAATTTTAGCCGGGTCGGGTAGCTTGCTTCGGCGGATTCGGATAACCGCGTCGCTGATAGCCTTGATGGACAGGTTATGATCTGACACGCCCATTTCGGTCAGCGTTTCCTGAATGGCTCCATATCGGGTGTGAAACGTGGGGTGTTTGTCTAATTGAAACGTAACGCTCACGATAACGTACTGGCCTTTTAATTCCCGCTTGAAAACACTTTCCCGGTAACCAAAAGCGCAATCGGCATGGGTGAAGATTCGCTTTTCGCCGGTTAACGTATGGATGGCCGTGAGTGACTCAAAGACCTGCTCCAGTTCAACACCATAAGCACCAATATTTTGCATAGGTGACGCCCCAACTGTGCCGGGAATAAGGGCCAGATTTTCAACGCCTGCGTATTCACGTTCAACACAGAATAAAACGAACTCATGCCAGTTTACGCCCGCTCCGGCCGTTACGTAAAAATGGTTTTCGTCGTCACGTATCACGTCAATACCCTGAATGTCAACTTTAACAACCAGGCCACTAAAGTCATGGCAAAGCAGGACATTGCTTCCCCCACCAAGAATCAATTTGGGTTCGTCATCGTAGTCCGACAATTGAAGCACTGTCTGTAGGTCTTCTTCATTGCTGACCTCGACCCAATAGCGCGCGTTGACATCAATTCCGAACGTATTGTATGGTTTTAGTGATACGTGGCTTTGTATGTTCAGCATGTATTCAAAGTAGTAAAGAGCCAAAATTAACCAAATTCTGGCAGGCGTTTGTGCATGTTTATAGTGGTTGGAGTAATTACAATGACAAAATGGCTATTTTTGCAGTCTCATCAGACGATAGTTATGCGTTGTAGCCTCAGCGGAGTCTTTATGGTAATGCTCCTGATTGTAACTGGTTGCGCCAGTAGCCGGCCTATCGTGTCTGGACGTTCGGCGCCAGATTATAACAGTTATAACGAAGATCTATCGTCGGTGCGCCCTGTTTACCGAGTGGCAGCAACGCCGGCCAAACCGCCGGTAAGTCGTCCTAACTCATCGGGATTGCCTACCACTACGACACCAGATCCGCGCAAATCGGGGACTTACAAACCCAGTGCGCCCATGGAAGCTATGCATATTAATCGACGACTTGATATGGTGCTTGATACCATCGCCACACAAAATCGGTCGATTCGCTATGCACCCGGTTTTCGAATACAGATTTACGTAGGCACACAACGGCAGGAAGCCGAGGTTGTTAAACTTCTGATTGCGCAGAATTTTCCCGAACTTAGCCCGTACCTGACTTATAATCAGCCTACTTACAAATTGAAAATTGGCGACTTTATGCGCCGGATGGACGCTGAACGATACTACGCAAACATTCGGCGTCTGATCGAATCGGCGCAGTTGCAGCCTGATAAAGTGGACATTAGGCGAAGCCTTTTAATAAAATAAATTAGCCTGTCTACTGAACAATCGGTTGACTTATGTTACTTTTAATTAATTGTTTTTAACAAAGAGTTTATCATATTTTGGTTTGCATACTATGAAAAAGGCGTTAATTACCGGGATTACCGGACAAGACGGGGCCTATCTGGCCGAATTGCTGTTAGAGAAAGGGTATGAAGTGCACGGTATTAAACGCCGGAGTTCGCTCTTTAATACGCAACGGATTGACCACATGTATGAAGATCCGCACGAGAAGAATGTGCACTTCAAGCTTCACTACGGTGATCTGTCTGACTCAACTAACATTATCCGTATTATACAGGAAATCCAGCCCGACGAAATTTATAACCTCGGTGCTATGTCGCACGTGCGGGTGAGTTTCGATGAGCCGGAATACACGGCTCAGGTGGATGGCATTGGTACGCTACGTATTCTGGAAGCCGTTCGGTTGTTAGGACTAATCGACAAAACCCGCATCTATCAGGCGTCAACGTCTGAATTGTACGGCGGTGTTCAGGGTCATGCCCAATCGGAAACGACGCCTTTTTATCCCCGTTCGCCTTATGCCGTTGCCAAACTCTATGGCTACTGGATTACGGTTAACTACCGTGAAGCGTATAATATGTATGCCTGCAATGGTATTTTGTTCAACCACGAGTCACCGCTACGGGGCGAAACATTCGTGACGCGCAAAATCACCCGTGCAGTATCGCGTATTGGCTTAGGTTTACAGGATAAGGTTTATTTGGGTAATCTGGACTCACTACGTGACTGGGGCCATGCCAAAGACTACGTCGAAGCGATGTACCTGATTTTGCAGCAGGACAAACCTGAAGATTTCGTCATTGCAACGGGTGTAACGACCAGCGTACGCGATTTTGTACGGATGTCATTCGCTGAAATTGGCGTTGAACTGGAATTCACCGGCGAGGGTGTTTCTGAAGTTGGTACAGTTGTCAGTTCGTCGAACCCCGATTTCCCGGTTGAAGTAGGAAGAGCCGTTGTGAGCGTTGACCCTCGCTACTTCCGCCCAACAGAAGTTGATCTATTACTTGGCGATCCAACAAAAGCGATGACGCAATTGAACTGGAAGCCGAAATATGATTTGCCAGCACTCGTGAAAGACATGATGACGGCCGATATCGATCTGTTCCGCCGTGACCAGCTTCTGTCCAAGAGCGGTCATCAGGTTCTGAATTACTTCGAATAGGTTTTAAGTAGTATGTTATAAAGGGGTAAGGGGCTGACGCGAATTTATATGCGTCAGCCCCTTACCCCTTTATAACATACTACGTTATTCCTTACATAGGTACAGCGTAGTAATACATACGCGAGCTGTTCGGATACATACCAATCAGCATAAGTCCTTCACCTTCTTTCACAGCCGACATAATTGCTTGAAGGTCTTTCGTCGTTTTTACATTCTGACGATTAGCTTTCACGATAATGAAACCTTCTTCAACATCGGTTTCTGCCAGCTTTCCATCAGTAATCTTCTTTACCCGAACGCCACCCGTAACACCTAATTGTTTGGCGTCCTGTGCCGATAGTTCTTCAAACTGAGCACCCAGTGTGTTTAACGACGTATTCGACGGGACGATGTCTGATTTCTTAATAACATCACGACCACCGTTCCGATTACGCAATTCAACTTTAAAGTCGCGCTCGCTGCCATCGCGGTTGACCGTTACGTTGACCACATCGCCCGGACGACGACGACCGATGATTTCACGCATCTGAGCGTCTGAATCGAGTAGCTGGCCTTCCATTTTCACGATAACATCACCCTTTTTCAAGCCAGCAGCTTCAGCAGCACCTTTCTCAACAACCTCTTCAACGTAAATGCCGCGTCCTACTTTCGCGCTTTTCTCTTTCGCTACGGTGCTGTTCAGTTCGATGGGCCGAATACCGATATAACCGCGCTGTACGTTACCGTACTTAAGCAAATCTGCTGATACTTTTTTGACAAGCGATACAGGAACCGCAAAGCCATAGCCACTGTAATAGCCTGTTGTCGAGGCAATTGCCGAGTTAATGCCGACTAATTCACCGCGAAGGTTCACTAACGCACCACCTGAATTACCTGGGTTGATGGCAGCATCTGTTTGGATAAACGCTTCAACCGGCGAATCAGGTTTTGGGTCTGTTTTGCTAATGTTCTGGTCCAGAATACCAATCCGCCGACCTTTTGCACTCACAATACCAGCCGTAACAGTCGATTCCAAATCGAGAGGGTAACCAACCGCCAATACCCATTCACCCAATTTCAGTGCATCAGAATCGCCGAGTGTAATAAAAGGCAGATTGTTCGCTTCCACCTTAATAACTGCCAGATCCGTTAAGGGGTCTGTTCCAATTACTTTAGCCTTGAAGCTACGCTTATCAGTCATAATAACCTCAACCTCATCGGCATCCTGCACAACGTGGTTGTTGGTAATAATGTAGCCATCCCTGCTAATGATCACACCCGAACCAGATGCCTGACCCTGTTGCCGACGCGGCTGCCGTTGATTGCCCCCAAATTCATCACCAAAAAACTCCCGGAAAATATCAGGAACCTGTTGCTGCTGACGTACCGTGCGGGTCATGGTTGTCCGAATATGAACAACCATTGGCGTTACGGATTCTGCTGCGGTAGAGAAATCACCAGGTGTGGCGTTTGGGCTATTACCTGGCATAGATGCCAGTCGTCCCAAAATCGTCGGGGTTGCCGACGACTCGTTAAATATTACGTCCCGCTTGTTGAAGCCCAACAGGTTGTAAGCGGCCAGCGTTACCACACTCGACAGAAGTGCCATCAACGCCAATAATTTCCAGTTGCTTTTCATGATTAAATGGGAAAATCTAATTGCTTTCTTTTTGTGTTGGCCAAACTACCCGTGGCTACTATTATAACGGAAAGGGTCTCTCTAAAAATCCGGTCTGTGTGCGTCCTTAACAAAATTTAACAGGACTTTGTTAGTGCGATTTTAAAGATAGCAAAAGCCTGTGAGAATTACACTCACAGGCTTTTTGCCTTTTATTTTATCGGTTCAGCCACCAATCTCGATTTGTCTGGGGGGCTTCACTTTTGCTTCTTCACGCTTAGGAATCTCAATGTTCAATACACCATCTACGTACTTTGCCTGTATCTGGTCAGCGTTGATGGAGGATGGCAGTGTAAACGTCCGTTGAAACGATGAATAACTAAACTCCCGGCGGGTGTACCGCTCAGTGTTTTTGTCCTGCTCCTCGTTTTTGGTTTCCTGATAACCAGAAATAATTAGATTGTTGTGGTTCAGGTTTAGCTTAAAATCGTCCTTCTTTAAACCTGGAGCAGCTACCTCGATGCGGAACCCGTCCTGGTGTTCCACTACGTTCACGGCTGGAACGTTGGTAAAAGAAGGCGTATTAGCGTTAAGAAAGTCATTTGCGTCGCGACCGAAAAGAGTCTCGATCAACGATGGTAAGTTGTTGTTCGTGCGCATTAACGGATTCATGACTTAACTGATTTTGTGTTAGAAAATAAGTTATAGGTTCTACAAGCCTTATTTCAAACGGCGTGCCAGCCTAAAGGGTCGAAATAAACCAAGTCATTTTGTCATTATGGGGGCAAATTACATGCAAAGTCCGCTAAGATGACATAAAAATTCTGCCACATAGGAATATAACCAACTATGGGTGGCAGGATAGTCACTAAAACAAAATCAGAGGGGAGACGAACTTACTTAATAGCCAGAAGTTCAAAGGCTTTTTCGGCGGCTGATTGCTCCGCTTTTTTCTTGCTGTAGCCGTTGCCTACCGCGAACGGTTCGTCATTAACAAGTACCTGCGAGATGAACTCACGGAAATGGCTATTGCCCTTTTCGGACACGATCTCGAAGCGAATCTCTTTGCCCTCCCGTTGTGCCCACTCAATTAAGCGGCTTTTAAAGTTGCCATTCGTTTGAACAACCGATTCGATATCGTAGTGAGCCAGCAGGTCTTTCAGGATAAACTGACGGGAAAATCGAAATCCTTTATCTAAATAAACGGCGCCTACCAATGCTTCGAGTGCGTCACCGTACATGGATGTACGCGTAGGTAAACTACGGGTCCGGCTACCATCGTATTCGATGAGTTGATCAAGGCCGATTTTACGGGCAATTCCGTTCAGTGTTTCCCGGTTTACGATGCGGGAGCGAATCTCGGTCAAGAAACCCTCGTCTTTGTAAGGGTATTTCTTAAAGAGAAATTCCGCGATAACCATACCCAATACGGCATCGCCCAAATATTCAAGACGTTCGTTTGACTCCCGGAATCCCTCGATAGCCGTTGCTTTGGAAGCAGATGTGTGGCGGAGAGCCAGTTGATAGAGTCCCAGATTTGATGGGCGGGCACCTATGATATGCGCAACCGACCGACGCAGATTTTTGCGCGGGTCGACCTCAGCGGAACGAAACCAGGCCAGAGGATTGAATAAACTACGGGGCAGAGCGAGTTGCACGACTCAGCTAAGTTTACGAAAAATAACGATGGCATTATGACCCCCGAACCCAAATGCATTACTCATCACGGTGGTTATGGGGCGTGTCTGGGCCGTGTTGAACGTTAAATTAAATCGCGAATCAATTTCGTCGTCGTCCGTGAAATGATTGATCGTTGGTGGAACAAGCTGGTGTTCCATCGCTTTGATACAGGCAATCGCTTCAACGGCTCCAGCGGCACCTAATAAATGTCCGGTCATGGATTTCGTTGAGCTAATATTGAGCTTAAACGAGTGATCACCAAATAGCTGATAAATAGCTTTTAACTCCTGCGGATCACCAATGGGCGTTGACGTACCGTGTGTGTTAATGTAATCAATCTCATCGGGCGCGATGCCCGCGTCATTCAACGCGTCCTGCATTCCCAGAAACGCGCCTAAACCATCGGGATGCGGGGCCGTAATGTGATACGCATCGGACGACATACCGCCCCCAATCAATTCGGCATAAATTTTAGCTCCACGCGACTGCGCATGCTCGAGCTCCTCCAGAATGAGCGATCCGGCACCTTCGCCAAGCACGAAACCATCACGGTCTTTATCGTAGGGGCGCGATGCCGTTTGTGGCGAATCGTTCCGTTCCGACAAGGCGCGATTGGCGTTGAAACCACCAATACCAGCCTGCGTTACGGCGGCTTCTGAACCACCTACTACACACATATTGAGTCGCCCCAGCCGAATGTAGTTGAAGGCATCGATAATGGCATTGTTTGTTGAAGCACAAGCAGAAACCGTTACGTAATTTGTACCCCGAAACCCATAGCGCATTGAAATCTGACCCGATGCACTGTCGGCAATCATCCGAACAATAAAGAATGGATTAATCCGGGGTGTACCGTCCCCTTTTGCGAAACCGATTACCTCGTCTTCAAACGATTTGAGACCGCCAATACCCGATCCCCAGATAACGCCAACTCTGTTTTTGTCGATGGCATCAAGGTTCAGTCCCGCGTCGCGAATGGCCTCGTCGGTGGCAATGATCGCGTAATGAGTAAACGCGTCCATCTTCCGGGCTTCCTGCCGGGGAATAAACTGCGTGACATCCACACCTTTGAGTTCGCATGCAAATTGGGTGCGAAACTTGCTGGCATCAAACTTCGTAATGGGACCGGCCCCGCTCACACCGGCGGCTAAATTGTTCCAGTAGGTGGTTACGTCATTGCCAATTGGTGTTAATGCACCGAGGCCGGTCACTACTACGCGTTTAAGTGTCATACAGTACTGCGAATGAAAAAAGAAAAACAACGCCCATGCCGTATTTGTTGGCGTTGGCTTCAACACCCAGCACCAATTCCAGTATGAGTGGAACGGGCACTGAGGTAATTCGTTATGACGTCTGCAAAGCCTTATGAGCTTTATTTGCCGATGTTTTTCTCTAAATATTCGATGGCCAAGCCAACGGTAGAGATTTTTTCCGCTTCATCGTCAGGAATGGGAAGGTTGAATTCTTTTTCAAATTCCATAATTAACTCAACTGTGTCAAGCGAATCCGCACCGAGGTCGTTCGTGAAGCTTGCTTCCGGCGTCACTTCTGACTCTTCAACACCCAGTTTCTCAACAATGATATTCTTTACTTTTTGTGCAATGTCCGACATTTTAGTAGTCCGTTGTAGTTAAAAAACTGCGCAAAGAAACGTATTTACCTTTGCATTATCAAACAATTTTTTGGGGAGGGAATCGTTAGTGCAAACGCCCTGAAAGAAGATAATTGTCAGTTAATCAGACTTTTACGTCAAAAAACGACGCTTAGTTCACCGAATCAGAACCGATTTGCATACATGCGTTGGAATGATACCTGTGCTCCGAATCAGCACTTCGGCATCTTGCGGCTGTGTATTGCCAGTCAACACCAGTACGGTATCCAGACCGAATTTGTTGCCACCCAAAATATCGGTGTGCAACGTATCGCCCACCATCAGAATGTCGCGTTTGCTAATGTGTCTGGCGTTTTCCAGCCGTTCATAAGCGAACATAAAAAGCTGTGCGTCGGGCTTGCCAAATTGAATAAACTGTTTGCCAACGATGGTTTCCAGCATTTTTGCTACCGCACCAATCGCAATTGAAATCCGGGTTTTTGAGACGGGATAAGTAGCATCCGTATTGGCCACAATGACTGGAATGTTGCGTTTACGAAGCAGATTGACCGTTTTGGTCAAGTCCGTGTTCCAGTCGAAACCTTCGTCGTCGAGTAGCACCAAGGCGTTTATATCGGCTACGTCCTTTAGATCAACCTGGCTGATTGGTAAAGTTTTAAGACCGGTACTTTCGAGGTAGTGAGCCGATTTTTCGGTGCCTAAATACGCTACCGTACCGTTGTGTACTTTCAAATCTAAATACTCGCGGGCCAGCATCCCGGAAGAGATGATTCGGTCGGGGGGGATGGCGTAAAACCCTTGCGTATAGTAGGACTCGGCCAGGTCTTGCGGACTGCGGGAGGCATCATTGGTGAGTACGTAAAAATCTTTATCGTTTTCCCGAAGCCAGTCGAATGTTTTTTCAATACCCGGCAGTAGCCCTTCTGAATTCTTGAGAACACCGAACGCATCAAAGAAGATGACTTTATAATTGGTTGCTACAGTTTTGAAATCAACGAGTTGCATATGTGCACAAAGATAAGAGCACAAAGCCTATCGTCTCATTCTTTCTAACCGTATATCCAGGCTCTCCTGGAACTGTTTTCAACTGATTTCAGGAGAGTCCGGAGCTATGTCGCTATTAGTTGAGTGAATTTCATCAAGTCTTGCTAATTTTTTTGCCAGCCAATGATATTCGGCAATCATGGCCACGTGCGTTCTGATTTGACCGTTGAGAACCTCGCGGCTACTATTCCAGAAAGGCGGGACACACTCAATCGATAAACTGGTCCGGATGAGTAACCGATTATCCTCAAGAATACCAAGTGAAAAATGACACTCATTTATCTGAGCTTCAAGTAGCCGCTTCTGTTGATGTAAAGTCGTACGTAGTTGCCGATCCATTTTTCTTTAAGAAAACCATGCATTTTGTAAACTTAAAGTTAATGTAATTTTATAAATATAAACAAAAAAACTACATTATAATGTATGGTTCCGGTTAAATGTGGCTCATCAGTGAACATAGAAACGCAGACACTCACAGTCTATTTGGGAATTAATTATGGCTTTGGTGTCAAGCAGAACCAGTCAGTTAAATTTCCAATGCCCTTAAAATAATGTCAGCGTCGAACTGCTCGATAGATGGAAAGTATATCTCGTAAGCCTCACGCTGTAATTTGGTAGCGTAGGTACGGTGGAAAAAATAGCGACCATATTTGATGACGTAGTTGAGGATAAAGAAACGATATGCTTCGGGCAGGAACCGAATCTCGTTTTCGGTAAGCGGGAAGACTTTATGGTATTCTTTTAAAAATAGCAAAAAACGCTCTTCCATCAGTGGCCCAATCACGTAACTAAACACGGTTCGGTCGCCCGCGTTGGAAACCACCCGACTGAAGAAATAAAAGTCCATAACTCGGTAACTGATTCTGAACCAGTCATAATCCCAGCGCGAATACAGTTCGAGATTGTCCGTAACCGAAAAATTGCCGATGTTCCAGTCCACAAAAACGGGCATGGTTTCGACGGTTTTCGCGACGAGTTTCTGGCGGTTTTCCAGGAATAATCCGCACTGCCGCTTCAACTCGTCCACATGCATCCGGTGCTCAAATTGGCCCACTTCGGTTTCCAGCAGATCGAGCAGATCCCACACGTCGGAGCGAAGGGTTTTGCTGGATTTCGGCAACACTGTACTCACCCGCGAACAGGCTTTATGAAACCGGGCCACCTCCCGACCGAGGAGCTGAATATGGTGGGGTTCTAACCGCCGGGGCAATTTTAACTGAATGCGAATGGGATTATAAAATACGACCCAGGCATCCATAAAACTATCCCGGTAACGGTACGTATAGACTTGCCCATCGCGAACCAGTGATTTCGCCAACACATTCTCAAAGGGGTACAGCAGGTTGTTGGCCAGCGCGTGAATAATCTGGTGATCTTCCAGAAATTGCTCGTACGTACCAAAATAAGACAGTTTCGCAATAATGTGCTCACCGTCCTCGAATGTGACTTTGAAAACGTGATTGGTAGAAACCCGCGCGCTGATGTCCTCAATGGTCTGTATATGAACAGATTGATCAAACTCGGCCCAGGCCTTTTTTATTATTGTGGGATAATCAACGAGACGCATGAACTTGTTCGTGGTTTGTTATTAAAGGTTTGCCGTTAGTTGGACTCTATAACTACAAACCACAAACCTCGAATTTCTTTTAAATTATTTCAAAATATCGCTTCAATTCCCAGTCGCTTACCTGCCGGATATACTGACGCCATTCCCAGTCGCGGGTACGCGTGAAATGGTCAACAAAGTCAGCTCCGAAGAGTTCAACCGCAACCGGCGACCGGGCCATCGCCTGCGTGGCTTCTGCAAGGTTTGTCGGTAAAATGCCGTTTTGGGTATCGGCGTATCCGTTGCCAACCGAGGCCGGATTATCGAGCGACAACTTGTGCCGGATGCCATACAGCCCCGATGCCAGCGATGCCGCGATGGCCAGATACGGATTCGTATCCGCGCCGGAAACGCGGTGCTCAACGCGGGTATGGGCTTCGTTCGGGTTTAAAATCCGCAGAGCCGTTGTCCGGTTATCGACCGACCAGGTTAACGTAGTGGGTGCCCATGCTCCCTCAACCAAGCGTTTGTAGCTGTTGATGGTTGGCGCAAACATGGGCGTAATGTGAGGCAGGCAATACAACTGTCCGGCAATGAACTGGCGCATCAACTCGCTCATACGGTTAGGTTGCGCAGGATCAAAAAACAGGTTTTTAGTCTTCTCCGGGTTCCACAGGCTCTGATGAATATGGCCGCTGCAACCCGGCAGGTCGGCGTTCCATTTCGCCATAAACGTAGCAACAATGCCGTGCCGGTAGGCAATTTCTTTCACGGATGTTTTGAAAAGAGCGGCTTTGTCAGCGGCACGCACCACTTCATCGTGCATGATAGCAGCTTCGTACACGCCCGGTCCGGTTTCGGTATGTAATCCTTCCAGCGGTACGTCGAATTGGGCCAGCAGATCGAAGAGGTCATGATAAAACGCGCTTTCCAGCGATGGACGCAGGATAGAATAGCCAAACATGCCCGGTGTGAGTGGTTCCAGTTGACGAAAATCCTTTTGTTGCAGACTTTGCGGTGTTTCTCGGAAATTGAACCACTCGAACTCTTGCGCAAATTCTGCATGGAAACCCATCTGACGACTCTGGTGGGCAATGCGCTTCAGCAGGCTGCGTGGACAGGCTGCCAGCGCGTTTGTGCCCGATTGGGCATCCGGCCCGGTACTGAAATCAGCCAGGAAAAATGGAATGTTGTCCTCCCAGGGCAGTTGCCGGAAAGTCGCTACGTCAATTCGGACGGGCGCATCGGGATAGCCCGAATGCCAGCCGGTGGTGCGACCATTATCGTAAGGTGTGTCGGAGGAATCCCATCCCCAAACGACATCGCAAAAGCCAAATCCGTCGGTCAGGCCATCCAGAAACTTCTGACGGTGAATAATTTT
>JANPJE010000419.1:0-5431 GCA_031425355.1 Spirosoma sp.
TGGTCTTTCTGTTTGGTCGCATCAAAACGGGTGTACGGTGGTCCCGATCCATTGGCTCCCAAATCCGATGGGTTAATGAGGTATAATCCGTAAGCGGCTGCCTCTTTGAAATCGGCACTGCGGTCGCCGGGTACAAACGCATCACTCAATTCCAGTTCACTATACTGGGCATTGTTTGCCGCGTTGATATACGTCTGTGCAATGGATGAGTTCGGATTATTGTTCAACCCGCGAACATCGAAATAATCGAAGAAATTGGCCGACTGTGAATACGACACGCCAAAAGCCGACCGACGCCACCGTCGGTTATTGTTCGAGTTTCCCGCCAGGATAAGACTGAACTGCCCAACACTAACCTTACTGTTGTTGCCGGTCGTTTGCTGGCCCAGAAATGTGTTCTGATTATTGATTGAGGTGAACGTCGGGCTAACGCTTAATTCCGAGCGGTTGTAAAAAGCCAGGCCTGCTGCATTACCGAACAAATTGCTGGCATCGCCCCCCAGAGCGGCATGATTACCACCAATAGCCCGGAAACGGGCGGTTCCACTCTGGGTAAAATCGGAAAACCGGAAGGCATCATCGGCGTAGTCGAAGGCCGCACCCTGGCCAAATGCCAGGGGAGATAGTAACACGAATGTTACTGATAGAAAAAACTGCTTATTCATGAGTTTTAAATCGATTGGTGGCGTGTACTACGTTTACAGGGGTTAGAACAAATAACGGGTCAATCGTTTAACGGATGTTTTAACAAATACGCAGTGATCACAACATAGACAAAACGAAAATCCCCACCAATTGTCCTAACTGGCGGGGATTTTTTATTGATTACCTGAAAAAAGTTACCGTGGGCCGCGCGAACTGCCACCCCCTCCGCCACCTGACGGAGCACTTGGTGCGCTATAGCTCCGGCTGGGGGCGCTATAACTCGGCTGGCTTTGCTGGGGCTGACTGTAGCTTCGGCTGCTTTCCCGCTGATAAGACGGCTGCTGGTTGGTTTGAGTGGGTTGCTGATAGCTGCTGCCACTACGTCCACCACTGCTGTTGCCTGTAGAAGGCGTGTAGCTGCCACGGCTGCTCTGGCGGGGCCGGGCGTAATACTCGCCACTCGAAGAATTGTTGCTGTTATACGCTGGGGCCGAGGTATTTGCACCTGCCCGACCGTTTCCGCTCGAACCGTTGTCATAATAATACGAACCCCGGCTGCTGCCACCACTTGGGCGGGCATAGTAGCCGTCACTACCACGGGTAGCTGTGCCGGTCGAGCCTGTGTTACCGGAGGCACGGCGACCACCGGCCGGATTGTAAGTACGAGCTGAATTATCGAAATCAGCACCATAACGGCCCGACGAACGCTCGTTCGTGCGATTATAGGTACGGTTGCGATACGGGTCGGCACCAGCTACGTACACATTGTTTACATAAACAGGGCGTCCGTAGTAGCCACCACCACCGTAGAACGAGTTACCGTAGAATGGCGAGTAGAAGGAATTATATCCGCCAAAACCACCGAACGAATAAGGGTTGTAGAAGGGATCAAAGCCGAATGGCGAGTACGCAAATGAATTGCCGTAGAACGGACTGCCGAAGCCCATACCCCAGCGGTTGAAACCGCCACCCCAGCCGAAGCCGTTGCCCATACCCATCATACCCATGCCGAGGCCCATACCGTTGAAGAATCCGGTATTGTTGAATCCCCAGCGGTTCCAGCTAAGAGCCGATGCCTGAGCAGAATTGAAGCCGTTGACAAAGCCTGAATTATACGCATTCGTGCCGTCGTCGCCCCAGCCCGGATCAGCCGAAAGGCCCCGGCTGAGCTTGCGGGCACTCAATTCCGTGTAATATTCGTCGGTGTTGGCCGAGCCATCCGAAGTATACTGCTGTTCGTCGTTAAAATCGGGATTTGCGTTGCGGGGTGACCGCCGTTGCTGACGCGAATTTTGCGGAGCAACCGAAGACGGGTCAGACGAGGTGCTGGCATACACGGCGGCATTGCCGGAGTTGCCATACAAATCATCCATTTCGCCCGTGTTTTGTGCCGTTTGGCGGCTGGAGCTACAACTCCAGATGCCCATCAGCGCGGCCAGCGACAGGTAACGATATAAGGGTTGAGTTTTCATTTGGCCAGGAAATTGGAGTAATAAAGGTTCGTGTTTAGAACTCTTTTAATCTATAACACAGGAATGACCTGTTTGATTACAAAAATAGAGTAAAAACCTATCTTTGCAAGTTCTCAGAATATTAGATTCTCTTTTGTTACAAAAGGTTTAATCCGTCTTAAAAAAAAGTCAGGAACTGTCAAGTATTGTCAGGAAATGGTCAGAATTACTCAGGTGTAGTCAGGTATGGTCAAGGTTAGTCAGGAATTGCCAGTATTGACAATTCGGATGCTTTATGACCACTCCTGACAACGCCTGCTACTCTTGACTATTCCTGACCACCCTTAACATTGCCTGACTAAAAAATTACGCATGGCAAAAGCAATTCCGTCCCGTAGTGAAAACTACTCCGAGTGGTATAATGAATTAGTGAAGCGGGCCGATCTGGCCGAAAATTCGGCGGTGCGCGGTTGCATGGTCATCAAGCCGTATGGATTTGCCATCTGGGAAAAAATGCAGCGGGCATTGGATGATATGTTCAAGGAAACCGGCCATCAGAACGCCTATTTCCCGCTGTTTATTCCCAAATCGTTTTTGAGTAAAGAAGCGTCGCACGTAGCAGGATTTGCTAAGGAATGCGCCGTTGTGACACACTACCGGCTCAAGAATGCAGAGGACGGGTCGGGCGTTATTGTCGATCCCGACGCGAAACTCGAAGAGGAGTTGATTGTCCGGCCCACATCGGAAACAGTGATCTGGAGTACCTTCAAAAACTGGATTCAGTCGTATCGCGACCTGCCGCTGCTCATCAATCAGGGGGCTAACGTAGTGCGCTGGGAGATGCGGACCCGGATTTTTCTGCGCACCACCGAATTTCTTTGGCAGGAGGGCCATACCGCTCACGCTACCGCCGACGAAGCCGAAGCCGAAACCCGTCAGATGCTTGACATTTATGCCCGGTTCGCCGAGGAATGGATGGCGATGCCTGTTATTAAAGGTACAAAAACCGCCAGCGAACGTTTCGCCGGGGCCGATGATACGCTGTGCATCGAAGCGATGATGCAGGATGGCAAAGCCCTTCAGGCCGGTACGTCGCACTTTCTGGGTCAGAATTTTGCCAAAGCGTTTGATGTGCAGTTTCTGAACCGACAAAACACGCTGGAATACGTTTGGGGTACGTCGTGGGGATCGTCGACGCGGTTGATGGGCGCACTCATCATGGCCCACTCCGACGATGATGGGCTGGTGCTGCCGCCTAAACTGGCGCCAATTCAGGTGGTTATCGTGCCGATTTACCGTACTGAAGAGCAACTGGAACTGCTCTCCGCGAAAATCAAGCCGCTGATCCAGGAACTGAAAAAAGCCGGTATCTCGGTGAAATACGACGACGACGATGCCAATAAACCCGGCTGGAAATTTGCCGAGTATGAACTGCGGGGCGTACCGGTTCGGCTGGCAATGGGCGGTCGGGATCTGGAGAACGGAACCGTCGAAATTGCCCGTCGTGATCTTAAAACCAAAGAAACTGTACCGTTCGACGGCCTAACCGAACACATCAAAAACCTGCTGGACGACATTCAACGCTCGATTTACGAAAAGGCGCGGGCCTTCCGGCAGGAAAATACGTTTCGGGTCGATACGTTTGAGCAGTTTCAGGAGCAACTCGAAAAAGGCGGTTTCCTGATGGCGCACTGGGACGGTACGTCCGAAACCGAGGAAGCCATCAAAGAAGCCACCAAAGCCACCATTCGCTGTATCCCGCTCGATCAGGAGGCCGAAGAGGGCGTATGCATCTTTTCGGGTAAACCCTCAAAAGAACGCGTGGTATTTGCGCGGGCGTATTGATTGAGTGTCGTTAGGAAAGACGTTGCAACGCTTGCCGCATGACTGGAATCGGTTGGGCGGCAAGCGTTTATTTGATAATCAATTTACATATCCTGTATTTTCAAAAAAATGAATTCAATTAAACGTGTCTGCGTCTATTGTGCATCGAGTGCCCAAATCGACACTTCTTACTTCGACGCGACGAAAAAACTGGCTTCTATATTTGTTGAGAATCAAATTGAGATTGTGTATGGTGGAGGAAGTGTCGGACTGATGGGTCAACTGGCCGATACGGTTATCGAAAAAGGGGGTCGCATTACGGGCATTATGCCCAATTTTATGCGCGATGTTGAGTGGGCGCACCAGCGGGTTACGGACTTTGTATTTACCGAGACCATGCATGAGCGCAAGCAGAAATTTCTGGAAAACATTGACGGTTTGGTCACGCTGGCCGGCGGAAGCGGAACGTTGGAAGAACTGTTTGAAGCCATCACCCTCAAACGGCTGGGTCTGTTTACCAAACCAATCGTTATCCTGAACACGCGAAACTTCTACTCGCCATTGCAGGAAATGCTCGAGCGTTGCGTAACGGAAAACTTTATGGCTCCCGAGCACCGGGCCATGTGGATATTTGTTGACGAGCCTGAACAGGTCATAGACGCGTTGCAGAACGCACCCGTCTGGACAAAGGAGGCCATTGACTTTGCCACGCTTCGATGATGTATGAATACCCCATTGACTTTACCGGTCAGGCACGAAAAGGTGAGAAATAGTAATTTTTTCGGATAACCAAGTGGTTAATAATCAATTTGCTGTTGCTTTAGTTAGTCGTCACTGGTCGCAGAAAACTCATATAAATAGCAACATCAGTACGGCAAATTCTGAACTTTTGGCGGTAGTGAGGAGTTGGTCAAAAGTTAGCGTGTAGCCCAACCTCTGCCGGAAGTTCCGGTACTTTTATGGCGACGTTCGACAAAAAACCACATAGCAATATGGCACAAGCAAAATCTGGCGATACCGTTCAGGTACATTATACCGGAACCTTGAGCGATGGAACCGTATTCGATTCCTCAGAAGGCCGCACTCCGCTGGAGTTCACTGTGGGCAGTGGACAGGTTATTAAAGGATTCGATGACGGCGTGACCGGCATGAATCAGGGCGAGAAAAAAACCATCAATATTCCGGTAGATGATGCCTACGGACCGGCCAATGAAGACATGATTTTTACGCTGGAACGTTCGGAAATTCCGTCGGATATCCCCCTCGAACAGGGTATGACGCTCAATATGCACGAAGATGGTAACCCCCGGCCAATCCCGGTTATCATTCGCACTTTAACCGACACGAACGTAACGCTCGACGCGAACCATCCATTGGCCGGACAGGATCTGACGTTTGATATCGAACTCGTTGGTGTGAAATCGCCCTCAGGATTGATTTTGTAGGATTGGTTTTTCAGCTATGAAATGATAGCGGGTTGAAATGGCACCGGACGTCCGGTGCCATTTCAA
>JANPJE010000420.1:0-2516 GCA_031425355.1 Spirosoma sp.
GAAAGCATTATTCGAAGAAACCGAAGAAGGAAACATCTATTCGCGCTTCTCAAACCCTAACGTAACGGAGTTTGTCGAGAAGGTTTGTATGCTGGAAAATGCCGAAGATGGTATTGCCACGGGAACGGGCATGGCGGCTGTATTTGCGAGTATGGCGGCTTTGCTGAAATCGGGCGATCATCTGGTAGCCTGCCGCGCTTTATTTGGGTCTGCGCATCAGATTATTACGCAGATTTTGCCCAAATGGGGGATCACCCATACCTATGTCGATGCCACCGCGACAGAAGCCGAGTGGGAAGCCGCCATGCAGCCCAATACGCAGATGGTTTATTTGGAAACGCCCTCCAACCCCGGACTGGAACTGGTTGACCTGGAAATGCTGGGCCGGTTGAAGGCAAAATACGGCTTTATTCTAAACGTCGATAACTGTTTCGCTACGCCGATTTTGCAAACGCCCCTTGATTTTGGGGCGGATTTGTCGGTTCATTCGGCCACGAAATACATGGACGGGCAAGGGCGTGTTCTGGGCGGCATCGTCGTTGGCCGGGCCGACCTCATTCAGCCCATCCGGTTTTTTGCACGACACACGGGTCCGTCGCTGTCGCCGTTCAATGCGTGGGTGCTGTCGAAGAGTTTGGAAACGCTGGACCTGCGGATGGAACGCCATTGCCGCAACGCGCTGCAACTTGCTGAAGCCCTGGAAACGCACGCCGATGTAGAACGTGTATTGTATCCGTTCCTTCCCTCCCACCCGCAGTATGCCCTCGCCAAAGCCCAGATGTCGGCGGGCGGAGCCATCGTAACGATTGAGCTGGAAGGCGGTTTTGATCGCGTAAAAGCCTTTTTCGATGCGCTGACGATTCCTACGTTGTCCTCCAACCTCGGCGATTCACGTACCATTGTCACGAACCCGAACACAACGACTCACGCCAAACTCAAACCCGACGAGAAAGCCGCTTTGGGCATCACACCCGGCCTAATTCGAATTTCGGTTGGTCTGGAAGCGATTGAGGATTTGATTGCGGATTTCACGCAGGCCGTAGAGAAATCGGCGGAGGTGTTGAAAGAAAATGTAGCGTAAACGGTTTGAATTTTAACGTCTGCATTGCTTCGTCAACCTCGAACTGTGAACGACAAACCTCATACTAATTTGACTACCACATGAAGCCGCTGAGCGAATGTGTTGCGGAGTTAACGGAATTGATTCGCCAAAACAGGACGCTGGAAGCGATGGAGCAGTTTTATGCCGACAACGTGACGATGCAGGAGAATGAAACACATCCCCGCGTTGGAAAAATGGCTTGTCTGGAGCACGAGCGTCACTTATTAGCTCGCGTAACTGATATGAAGTCAATGCTTATCAATCAGGCCATCAATGGGCAGGCGGGTGTCGTATTTAGCGAATGGTATATGGAAGCGACTTATTTGTCCGGGAAACAATTCTCACTAACAGAAATCTCGGTTCAACAGTGGCGTAACGGGCAAATCGTTAGCGAAAAATTCTATTACAATACGATTACCCAGAAAAAAACTGACTAAACCAGAACCGTCCGACCATGGCACGTATCACCTTTTTTGCTATTCTGTTTTTGATGAGTCATTTCGCAGCAGCGCAAACCCCGTCGAAAAAACTGCGCGTGGGTGTGGTCGGGCTGGTGCATTCACATGTGCATCAGATTCTAAGAACGATTGGTAAGCCGGGTGATATCGAGATTGTGGGCATTGCCGAACCCAACCGTGAACTGGCTGAACGATTCGCGAAACAATATGGCTACCCCATGAGCCTGGTCTATCCGACCATTGCTGAAATGCTCGACAAAACCAAGCCTGAAGCCGTCACGGATTTTGGCCGAATTGTTGACCATAAAAAAACGGTCGACGCCTGTGCCCCGCGCGGTATTCATGTCATGGTCGAAAAACCGCTGGCAACAAGTTTTGCCGACGCGCAGCAAATGGCAGCACTTGCCCAAAAGCACAAAACGCAACTGCTCACGAACTACGAAACCACTTGGTACGGTAGTAATCACAAAGCTTACGCCATCGCCAATACCGATAAATCCATCGGCGATTTGAGGAAGATTGTCGTTCACGATGGGCATGAAGGGCCGAAAGAAATTGGCGTCAACAAAGAATTTCTGGACTGGCTGACCGACCCCGTCACCAACGGCGCGGGTGCCCTATTCGACTTCGGCTGCTACGGGGCGAACCTCTCCACCTGGCTCATGCACAACCAGCGGCCCACGTCGGTGATGGCCGTGACGCAGCAAATCAAGCCCGATATTTATCCAAAAGTGGACGACGAAGCAACCATTGTGCTGACGTATCCGAAAGCGCAGACAATTATTCAGGCATCGTGGAACTGGCCGTTTTCGCGAAAAGACATGGAAGTATACGGCCAGACAGGCTACGTTTTCACGCTCGATGGCTCAAAAATGCGCGTCCGGCTGAAGGGCGAAAAAAGCGAACGTACTGCCGAAGCGGCTCAAACCGAAGCCACCGCCACCGACCCGTTTACG
>JANPJE010000421.1:0-36073 GCA_031425355.1 Spirosoma sp.
TTTGAAGATTTATATGGCAACTTATGGGATTTTATCGAGCCGAAAGAATAAGCAAGCAAACGCTTTCTAATTCTTGATTTCTTCATGAAAATACAAGTGCTGTTCATGCTGTTATTGACATGCTGTAATGACTTTCAAGCAATAAGGTTAAGAGTTGTTAATGGCGAAAGACCGCGTATCACCCGATTGTAATTCTGCTTTGTTTATGACTAATATTTTGTCGCAATTAACCCTGTTTTTGCCGTTTTCAGCCTCCTCTGCTCCTAAGAAATCAGGCTATATTTACCTGATTATCAATCAAAAACAGCAGATAACATGCAAAAAATCACCACATTCCTGACGTTTAACCATCAGGCAGAAGAAGCGGCAAATTTGTATACATCCCTATTTAAAAATTCAAAAATCACAAGCGTCTCACGCTACGGAGAGGGAACACCATTACCAGCGGGAACCGTAATGACCGTTGCCTTTCAACTCGACGGACAGGAATTTATAGCCTTGAACGGGGGTCCGCATTTCACTTTTGCCGAAGGTATTTCGCTCTTCGTTAACTGCGAAACTCAGGAGGAAGTAGATGCCTTTTGGGAGAAACTCTCCGAAGGCGGAGAACAGGGACCCTGTGGCTGGCTTAAAGACAAATTTGGTGTGTCGTGGCAAATCGTTCCATCTGCTTTGAACCGGCTGTTGCAGGGTAAGGACCCTGAAAAATCGAAACGCGTTATGCAAGTAATGATGAACATGTCTAAGCTTGACATTGCTACGTTAGAACAGGCATAATAACTGGCATTGGGGCAAGATGAAGCAGGATTTTTCAATTCGTTAATCCTGTTTCATCTTGTCAATCCTGTCCAAAAAATCGCTACAGTTTCACCCCAACTTAACGTTACTTCACCAACTCCTTCTGATACAGTCCAACCAACGTATCGACGGCGTAATCAATCTCCTCCGGGGTGTTGTATTTGCCGAATGAAAACCGGACGTAGCCCCGCTCAGGGTCCAGGCCCGGCAGCGCGGCCAGCACGTGCGACCCCACATTAGAACCACTCGAACAGGCCGACCCGCCCGACGCCGAAATCCGGGCAATGTCTAAACTGAACAGCAGCATATCGCTCATATCCGATGCGGGCAGACTAACGTTCAGTACGGTGTATAAACTATTGTCGATATCTGCCGAGTCACCGTTGAAGAGAACCGGTCCGCCAGCGCGGTCGGGCATTTTGGTACGAAGTTGGTCAATCATCCGGCGTTTCAGGGCTGTAATGTGCTGACGGTGAGCATCCATATCGCGGTACGCAATTTCGAGTGCTTTCGCCAGACCGACAATGCCATACACGTTTTCGGTGCCGCCCCGCATGTTACGCTCCTGCGAACCGCCATACATGAAGGGATGGATTTTCATCCGTTCGGCATTGACGTACAGGAACCCGACGCCTTTGGGTCCGTGAAATTTATGCGCTGCCCCGACAAGGAAATCGACTGGCAGTTGCTGCAAATCATGCCGAAAGTGGCCCATCGTCTGCACCGTATCGGAGTGAAAAATGGCGTCGTATGCCCGGCAAATCTCCCCTACCCGGTTCAGGTTCAGCATGTTGCCTATCTCGTTGTTGCCGTGCATGAGCGATACGAGCGAGCGACTATTTTTCTGTAACAACTCGTCCAGATGCGCCAGATCGACATGGCCTTTGGCGTCAATATTGACTAAGCTAAGTTTCACAACGCCCTGCTTGTCAAGGTGTTCGAGTGTATGAAGCACCGCATGATGCTCTAATGGCGACGTAATGGCGTGTGTCAGGCCGTAGGTTTCGATACTACTCCGAATGGCCGTGTTGTCTGCTTCGGTGCCGCCGGAGGTGAAAAAGATTTCGGCGGGCGACGTGTTCAGAAGTGAGGCCACCGTTTTACGCGCTTTTTCGATAGCCGTCCGTACCGTCCGGCCGTGACTGTGGATGGATGATGGGTTGCCAAACTGCTCGGTCATAAGCGGTAACATAGCATCCAGAACATTAGGGTCAAGCCGGGTGGTGGCGGCATTATCAAGGTAAACGGCAGCGGTCGGTTTCATTTTCAGTCAGTTGTATGGCTCACAAAGGTACGGTTTATGGGCATGTCGATGAAACAGTAAGTAAAGCCGCATCGTTCTTGAGAGACCACCAATACGTACCTCATGGATTTTTCTCAGGCTCCCGGCCTCATTTACGCCGAGCTTTCGCTCTGGATACGCAATGCCATTCGTTATTTGCCGGAGTTGGCTGTGGCTATTTTGCTGCTGGTTTTTTTCACATTCCTATCCCGATGGCTAAGCCGGGGCATGGTGCGGGGGCTTACTCGAGTCAGTGATAATCAGTCGCTTGTGAACCTGACGGGTGCCGTGGTTCGAGTGGTCGTCGTGTCGGTTGGGCTATTTATCGCGTTGGGCATATTGGGTCTCGACAAAACCGTTACGTCGCTGCTGGCGGGCGCGGGTGTGATTGCGCTGGCCATTGGATTCGCCTTTCAGGATTTGACCGCCAACTTTATTTCGGGAACGATGATTGCTGTTGCCCAGCCCATTCAGGTAGGCGACACGGTGGAAACGAACGGCTTTATGGGCAAAGTGCTCGACATAAAACTGCGCTCGATTGTGATGGACAATGGGCAGGGACAAACCGTCGAAATTCCGAGCAAAGATGTGTTTCAGAAACCAATCACCAACTATTCGCGCATTGGCCGGCGACGTATCGAACTGGCCGCCGGTGTCTCCTACATCGACGATTTAGCAAAAGCGCAGCAGGTTGCCAAAACGGCGGTGGCCCAACTGCCTTTTGTATTAACCGATCATTCTATCGAATTGCACTACCGGAATTTTGCCGATGCCAACGTGCAGTTTATCCTCTGGTTCTGGATTAATCCCGTCACAACCAGTCCGCAGGAGGCTCTGAGCGAGGCCATTATGGCTGTAAAAAGCGCCTTCGATGAGCAGCACATCTTGATCGTTTTTGCCGGTCAGACGTTCGATTTGAAGCAGAGGTTAGCTGATAATCAGGTTGAATGATTGAATTGTCTGTGAACACCGGGATAAATCCCGGCGCAAGTCATCCGTCTACAGTCAATCACTTGCACCGGGATTTATCCCGGTGTTCACTACAACCTTCGCCCAATAACTTACCTCACCTTATAAAACCGCCAGCCAAACAGAAAAATAACGGCGTAGCAGATGATCGGCAGATAATACGCAGCCGCTACGTCACGCTCGGCAACCATGCCCATTAAAAAGGGAAAGACAGCCCCGCCAACCACGCCCATCGAAATAAACGAAGAAGCCTGCTGGGTATGCGATCCGAGGTTTTTTAAACCCAGACTGAAAATAGTTGGGAACATGATGCTGAAGAAGAAATTGAGCATCAGCAGAGCGATGAACGAAGGCCAGCCAAAATTTTGCGCGACAATCAGGCACATGACGATGTTACAGGCCGCAAAAATAGCCAGCAGCGAATGGGGCGCTATAACCCGCATCAGGAACGTACCGACAAACCGTCCGGCCAGCATCAGACCCATAAACAACACCATGTAATTACCCGCTGTAGCATCGGGGAAGCCCATTTTCTCGTGGCCGTAATTGATAAAAAATGCCCAGGTTCCTCCCTGCGCGGCCACGTTGAAAAACTGGGCAATAACCGCCCATACGAAATGTTTATGCTGAAAAAGAGTTTTGCCCGGTGCAACGTCAACATTCGCTGCGTCAGGATCGGCTACAACAGCGTGTGGGTCGGTTAGGGCAGGGACTTTTACGAAGGAGAAAAGAACGGCAATGGTCGCGATGACACTGCCGATGACGATGTATAATGTCTTGACGGACGTCAGATCCGTACTTCCTTCGGTGTTATTTCTCAACAGAAAATAAGAGCCGATAGCCGGTCCGATAATGGCACCTAACGCATTGAATGCCTGCGCAAAATTGATACGTTGGTCGCTGGTGCGCTGGTCACCGAGGGAGGCAACAAACGGGTGTGCTACCGTTTCGAGCGTTGACAGCCCGCAACCCAATATGAACAGGGCAATCCCAAAATACGTAAACGACGCAGCGGCCGCGGCTGGAACGAACAGAAACGAACCCGCAGCAAATAGCGAAAGCCCCAGCAATACACCGTTCTTATACCCAAACCGTTTCATGAACAGGCCCGCCGGAATACCCATGACAAAGTAGGCCCCAAAAATAGCAAACTGGACAAACGCCGATTGGGTCTTGGTGAGGCTCAATACGTGTTGAAAGTGCTTATTTAGTACGTCGCCCATGGTGATGGCGACACCCCAGAACATGAAAAGAGACGTAACAAAGACGAGTGTAACAAGGTACTTATTCTCGGTAAAAGCGGCTGGTTTCGATGGGCCAGCGATGGGCGGTGCCTGCATAGGGTAAGGTAAAAATCGTTCAGGTTAGCAAGGTGGGCCTTTCTTTAGCTGTTCATCCAAAAAGACCAACCGTTCGGGGAAGTAAAGGGGTTTGCGCGCCAAAACTACCTTTTATGGTCATGAATTGCTTTTTCGGCCTGATTCAATCCTAAAAACAGTATATCTTTCACAAATTACATGTAGTTTGTCAGGTTTCTGTACGATGAAAAATACGCCCGTTACCATCAAAGACATTGCCCGCTCGCTGAATATTTCTATTTCAACGGTTTCGCGGGCATTGCGGGGGTTGCCCGAAATCCATCCGGACACTCGAAATGCGGTGGTAAAACTGGCCGAAGAACTGGATTATCAACCCAATCAATTAGCCAAAAATTTAGTCAAAAGCCGGACAAAAACAATTGGTGTCATTGTGCCGAACCTGAGTTATTATTTTTTCTCAGCCATGCTCAACAGCGTCGAGGAGGCCGCTTTGCAGGCGGGTTACAGTGTGCTGGTCTGCCAAACCAACGAGTCGTATCTGCGCGAGATTACCAACATCCAGAACCTGATGCGAAGCCAGGTCGAAGGCTTTATCATTTCGCTTTCGCGCGATACCGATACGTATGAACACGTTGACCGATTGGCCCGAAAAAATATTCCGCTGGTGCTGTTTGACCGCTATGCCGAAAGCATCGACGCGTCGAAGGTGATCGTTGATAATCAGGCAGCAGCTTTCAAAGCAACTGAACATTTGATTGAAAATGGGTGTCGGCGAATTGGTTTTCTGGCCGGGCCGGTTCAATTGCCACTGAGCAATCAACGGGTGAATGGCTACCGGGACGCCCTCGCTAAACATGGCCTGCCGAGTAGTGACCACTACGTTTTCCACTGCGATTACACTCAGGAAAACACCATTATTCAAACGCTGGCTATGATGAGTTTGCCTCAGCCACCCGATGGTGTTGTGGTCATCAGCGACCGGGTGGCGTACCCGGCCATGTACGCCATCAAGCAAAAAGGACTGCGTATTCCGGACGACGTAGCGGTGGTCAGCTTCAATAACGAACCCGTATCGGCGTTTTTCTCACCGGCACTGAGCAGCATCAACCAGCCGATTCAGGAGATGGGGGTAGAAGCCGTACGGCTCTTACTGAAGCAGATAGATGCGACTGACGATACGGTTCTTCGGGAGACTAAAGTGATGGAGACGCAGCTTATTGTGCGGGCATCGTCGCTGCGGCCAGGTTGATGGTAAAGTGCAGGGAAATGAGCTATTGGCTCATAAAACTGAAATCCTGACGCGCATTTCGTACGGCTGTACTAAATTGCGGGTAGTGACCTTTCCAGTAGTGAAATCATGTGAATTATCTGAATTGTAACTGCAAAATCATACAACCTCTATGGCTATTTCCGTACAGTGGGAAGGCGTTTATCCCGCACTACTGACTCCATTTACTGCCGGTGACGAGCTGGATTTGCCGCTTTTCGAGAAAAACCTGCACGCCCAACTTGATGCCGGTGTACACGGGTTTATCATTGGCGGCTCCTTAGGCGAAGCCAGTACGTTGCTCAACGACGAGAAAATCGAGCTCCTACAATCGGCGTTGGGCGTTTGTCAGGGACGCGTGCCGGTGCTGGTTAACATTGCCGAACAGGGAACAAAACAAGCCATTGCCCGCGCTCAGGAAGCCGAAGCAAACGGTGCTGATGGTCTGATGCTGTTGCCGCCCATGCGCTACCCCGCCGATGCCCGCGAAACCGTTACGTTCTTCTCCTCGGTCGCGCAGGAAACGACGTTGCCCATCATGATTTATAACAACCCGTTTGATTACAAAATCATGACGACGGTGGCGATGTTTAACGAACTGGCCCAGTTTGCAAACATCCAGGCCGTGAAAGAATCGACCCGCGACCTGACCAACATCACCCGGATGCGAAATGCGTTTGGCGACCGGTTTAAGCTGATGGGTGGCGTCGACACGCTGGCTCTGGAAGCGTTGCTGCTGGGTTGCGATGGCTGGGTGGGCGGTTTGGTCGATGCGTTCCCGCAGGAAACCGTCGCCATTTACGATCTGGCAAAGGCCGGTCAGGTGGCCGAGGCTTTAGCTATTTACCGCTGGTTTATGCCCTTGCTCGAATTGGATATTCACCCCAAACTGGTTCAGTATATCAAGCTGGCGGCAACGGCAACAGGCATTGGGTCGGAGTACGTCCGGGCACCGCGTTTGCCACTGATCGGCACCGAACGCGATCAGGTTCAGCACATTATCCAAACCGCACTGGCCAACCGCCCGGTGGTAAATGCCTGATAAATTTCTTGATAGGATTACGGGATTTTTAGGATGCCTATAAAAAATTCTATAATCCTGTCATAAAATTGGCTCTGCCCCGCACACTTCTTCACTGATAAACATGGCCGAATTTCACTTTTTCTGCATCGACGCCCACACCTGCGGTAATCCGGTTCGGGTCGTTACAGGCGGCAGCATTCCGTTTTTGCAAGGCCAAACCATGAGCGAAAAACGGCAGCACTTTCTGCGCGACTACGACTGGATCCGGACGGGGCTTATGTTTGAACCACGCGGCCACGATATGATGTCGGGCAGCATTTTGTATCCGCCCACCAGTCCCGAAAACGATGCGGGCGTGCTGTTCATCGAGACCTCCGGTTGTTTGCCCATGTGCGGGCATGGCACCATCGGCACGGTGACGGTAGCTATCGAGCAAAACCTGATTCGGCCAAAAACGCCCGGTATTCTCAACCTCGAAGTCCCCGCCGGATTAGTGCGGGCTGAGTATCGGCAGGAAGGCAAAAAAGTAACATCGGTAAAGATTACGAACATAAAATCGTATCTGGCGGCTGAAAAACTATCCGTTGACTGCCCGGACCTGGGTTTACTGACGGTAGACGTAGCGTATGGTGGTAATTTTTACGCCATTGTAGACCAGCAACCTAATTTCCCCGGTCTGGAACACTACACCGCCGGGCAACTGATCGGCTGGGCACGGGTGATGCGCCAGCGGATGAACGAGCAGTACACCTTCATTCATCCCGAAAACCCGACCATCAACGGGCTAAGCCACATTCTTTGGGCGGGGAAACCACTACAGGATACGTCGACGGCCCGTAACGCAGTTTTCTACGGCGAAAAAGCCATCGACCGCTCGCCCTGCGGAACAGGAACTTCGGCACGGATGGCACAGTGGTATGCACAGGGACGTCTGAAACCGGGAGAAACCTTCGTGCATGAGAGCATTATCGGGTCGATTTTCAACGGACGTATCGAAGCCGAAACCGAACTGGCGAACCGCCCGGCCATTGTGCCGAGTATTGAAGGCTGGGCCAGAATTCACGGCTACAACCACATCATTCTGGATGACGACGATCCATACGTTTATGGTTTTCAGGTAATATAGACTAGTTGATTGGTTGACTGGTTAAATTGTTAGATCAGCTATTCAACCACTCAACCAATCAACCATTGGCATATGAAACACATCGGGATTGTTGGCGGAGGCATTATAGGCCTTTGTTCAGCGTATTATCTGCACAAAGCGGGTCACCGCGTTACGCTTTTTGACCAGAACTCCATTGCCGACGGCTGTTCGTTTGGCAATGCCGGAATGATTGTGCCCAGCCACATTATCCCGCTGGCGCAGCCGGGGATGATGGCAAAAGGGATGCGCTGGATGCTCAAATCGACCAGCCCATTTTACGTAAAACCGCGTCTGAGTGCCGACTTAGCCCGCTGGGGCTGGCTATTTTACCGCCACTCAACGTCCGAACACGTAGCACGGTCAATTCCGGTTTTGCGCGATATTAGTCTACTAAGCAAAACACTTTATCAGGACTTGGCGGCCAACGGCGATCTCGATTTTGAGTGGCAGGAACGGGGATTGTTCATGCTTTACAAAACTGCATCGGCGGAGCACGAAATGGCCGACGAAGCCAACGTAGCGAATCGGGCAGGAATCGAAGCGCGCATGCTGACCGGGCAGCAGGTTCAGGACATGGAACCGAAAACGCGCGTCGATGTGCGCGGGGCGGTTTTTTACCCCGGCGATGCCCACCTGAATCCGGGCGAGTTAGTCCGTTCGCTGGTAACACATTTACGTCGGGAAGGCGTTGAAATTCTGGAAAATCAGACCGTAACGGGCTTCGGCAAAACAGGGTCGCGGGTCGATTCAGTGCATACTAATTTGGGGACTTATCCGGTCGATGAACTGGTGGTGGCCGGGGGTGCGTGGTCGCCGGTGCTGGCTCGTTTGATGGATATAAACCTGTCGTTGCAGGGAGGAAAAGGGTACAGTTTCATGCTTTGGAACGTAGTAAACAATGTTCGGATTCCAGCCATTATGCTCGAAGCCCGTGCCACCGCCACGCCCATGGGCAGCGACCTGCGCTTTGCGGGTACGCTCGAAGTAGCGGGCACGGACATGACCATCAACCTGAACCGGGTGCGTGGGATTGTCGAGTCCATCAATCAGTATTATCCCGACGTACCCGTTGAGATGCCCGCCGTCGAAACCGTGTGGCGGGGGCTACGTCCGTGCTCACCCGATGGCCTGCCCTATATTGGTCGAACCAGCCGCTATGACAACGTAATTCTGGCAACAGGACACGGCATGATGGGGCTGAGTTTAGGTCCGGCAACGGGCAAATTAGTGGGCGAAATTGCGAGCGGACAGGCTGACAGCATGGATACTCTGGCTTTTAACCCCGACCGCTTTGCCTGACTCCTGTAGTCAATTCCTAGTCAAAAAAAACTCGCTTTCTGGATCAGAAAGCGAGTTTTTTGATTGTATGTCGATCCTATAGTGATCTACTGCTCTTTCTTATACTGCTGAATAATCTTGTACAACGCTTTCTGCTTTTCCAGTTCCGGGAAGAACTCGAACAGTTGAATGTGTGCATCATAATCCAGCGAGAGACCCGCTTCGAGTTGAATGAGCGACTCGCGATAATGACCGGCGTGGATCAGGTAAACCGCCGAGCGATAGTATAGATCAGCTTCGGCAGGCATGTCGTTGATACCCGACTGGATGATATCATTCGCACGAAGGAAATCCCCCTGATCGAACGGCACCAGCGACCATGTCAGGTACACATCGGGGTTTTCGCCATCCACTTCGGCGGCCTTCTCAAACGCTTCCACGCTCGACAGTACGTTCCCGATTTTGTACTCTGTTTCGGCTACGGCGAGGTAATACTCCCCGTTCTGATCGCTGAGTTTGACTGCTTTCTGCAGAAACGGCAGGGCTTCGTACCACTTGCCCGACTCACTCAAACATACGCCGATTCCGTACCAGGCTTCGTCCCACTTGGGATCTAACCGGATAGCTTCGCGGTATTCTTTGATGGCTTCGGTTATGCGGTCCTGCTTTTCCAGACTGGCTCCGAGGTGACAGTACGTATCAGCGGTAGCTTCTTCGTACTTCAGCGTCTCGCGGTAGCAGGCTTCGGCCTTCTCGAACAACCCTAAGTTCATATAGGTATTGCCCAGATTGAAATGTGCCGACGCAAAATCATCTTTAATTATTACGGCGTAATCATACGCTTCGGCGGCTTCGGCATAACGCGCCAGTTTGCTGTAGGCAATGCCGATGTTGTACCAGGCATTGTACGAATACGGGTCCGTATCAATCAGTTGCTGATAATACGCCAGACTATTTTCCAGCTCGCCGGTAATATCCAGACAAAATGCCAGTTCATACAGCGCGTTTTCGTTATTGATATTCAGCGCAATAGACTTTTTGTACTGCGTAATGGCCTCGGCGTATTTGCCCCAGTTCTGGTAGCTCTGCCCCAACTGAAACAGAATATCGTCCTTCTCATCGGCGCGGTCGAGCAGCTCTTCCAGAATCTGAATTGACTCCTCATAGCGACCGGCCATATTCAAAACCGATCCCTGCATAAACGGTACATCGAGGTCGCCGGGGTTAAACATCGAAGCCCGTTCCAGCAACTCCAGCGACTCGTCGAATCGTTGAAAATTAGCCAGAATCTGGGCTTTATCGAGCATTAGTTCCAGCGCGTAGGGAAAGTTTTCCAGACCGGATTCGGCGGCTTTTAACGCCTTGTCTAAATCGCCCTGATTGAGATAATGCTCAACCATCTGCTCATAAACATCCAGGTCGAAAAACTGACTTTGTTGCTGGTCCAGCATCTGCTCAAAACGCCGGATTGACTCTTTTATATCGCCTTCTCGTTCTTCGAACTCTTGCTCCATGCTATTGCCTTCAAAATGTGGGCGGATAGGGGCCGCACCAATGGTGCGATTTATCCTTTGGCATTGAAATATAAAGGCAAAAAAGCGAAACTCCAACCCACAACCCGAAAATTTACGGACCCGTTGCCGGTGTGTTAAAGGCGGTTGCCACGCGCTCTAACGTCTCACTTAGTGCTCGGTACTGGAAATCAAGCACCTGCTCAATTTTCTTCCCATTGTATTCATATAACGAACTTGCCGACCGGGCTGTTTCGCGGGTAATCAGCGGTTCGCTGCCCATTAGCCACGACCGCACGGCCTCAAGTGGCCACAGCAGGCGCGTCAAAACAGGTGGTATTCGCATCGATGGTGGACGCTTACCCAGCCCGGCGGCTATCTGTTCTAACAACGAGCGGTACGGAATGGTGCCCCCATTAAGAATGAACCGCTGGGCCGACACGTCGGATTGCATCAACCGGACAAGCGCATCGGTCACGTCGAGCGCGTCAACGTAATTGGCTAAACCTACCGGATAAAACGGTTTCTCGGTCGCTACGTAGTTGATGAGTTTCAGGCTGCTGCGACTCCAGTCGCCCGCTCCCAGCACCACCGATGGGTTCACCATAACGGCGTTCAGTCCCTCGGCCACTCCCCGCCAGACCTCCAGTTCGGCCCAGTATTTGGTTTTGGCATAGGTCGAATTGTTGGGCGATTCTTCCCATTTCTGCTGCTCATCAATCAAAACGGGTTCGCCGGTCTCTCCTCCTTTCGCTACGGGCCGGCCAATAGCTGCCACTGAACTAACGTAGCCCAATTTGCGCACCCCCGCCTTTAGACAGACATTTACTACATTGGCCGTCCCTTCCACGTTGACGCGCTCCATCCGGTCGCGGTCTTTGGGCACGAACGAAACAATCGCAGCCGCATGAATGACGTCAATACCATGACTAATGCCTGCTTCGAGAGACGGAATATCGAGTACGTCGCCTTCGTGCCAGGTAATTTTATCGGCCACATCGGCCAACATGCCATGTCCGTTTTGCGGTCGGTACAGCACCGAAACCGAATACCCTTCGGACAGATATCGTCGGGCAATGTGGGAGCCGATAAAGCCGGTGCCTCCCGTAATAAAAATCGAATCAGGTATTGATGAAGTCAATTGACGTTTTTGATTTCGACCCAGTTGAAGAACTTATTCGTGTTCCGTACGTCCGTGTCAGGTTTGATATTTTCCATGAATTCACAAAAAATTAATAGCAACCTCTACTATATCAGTCAGATGCAGGTTTATTCTTCCGTTTCATCAACTCGATTAGCCGTGCGTCACGCTGCTCGTCGGTCCGTTGTTTTTGTACCAGCAACTCATCGACGTACTGCTTTAGCGTTGACAATATGAGTGTCTCAATAGCACTCCATGTCCTTGCTTTTACTAGAATCAACGTTTCGTCTGCCCGAACGTGCTGTACAGCCGCCAAATGATCGAGTACCAGTTTAGGATTGTTATACGGATATTTTTCTTTGTAGAAACCAATCATTTCGGACAGAGAAAAATGAGTTAATAGCTCGGCTACGTCTCGAAAATCCTTTTCTGTTTTTCGTCCCACAATTGCATCCAGTTTATACGCAGCAATATCTTCAAGGGAAGCTAACCGCATTTCGTGCTCAACATAAGGTGGTTTCAAAAACGGTACTTTCCAGTCGTAAAAATCTATTTTGAGTTGTTGATACACCCAAGTAAAGCCATAGACGGCCTCCTGCACTTTCATAATGCCCGGCAGTTGCTTAACCAAAGTTTGTTCAACAACTCGCTTATCGAATGAATGATCCGTGAAAAAATCAGCGTCAACCGAAATCCGATGGCCCATGAACAGACTTAACGCCGTCCCCCCTACTAATCTAAAATCCAGTAGCTCGGGTTGTTGACAAACCCGCTGAATGAGTGCTTGTAAGCTACTGGATACGGTTTCGAGATGTAACATTGAAATCCGCTGGACGAAGTTGAAACAGAGCGACGGCTAAATCTACGGCATTGTCTGCCAGCGAATCGGCAGTGGTCAGCGTTTCTTTAACTGTATCTCGACCGTAAAGCGCGAGACTCTCAATGAGGTCATCGAGCGTACCAAGTTCAAAGACACGCCGTATGACAAAAGTCCGGTAAGCGTCTGAAGTCATTTTATTCTGATCGACATCCCAAAACAGATAGGCAGAGAATCGATTGCGTTGGGTGAGATTTTCCATTAACAATGGGCGTTTTGGGCTAAAAAGCCCTTTCAGTCTTTTTACTGACTTTTACAAAAGTTCGTTCATCCTGAATGATCCGTTTACGTAAACATAACAACGTTCGAGCCTGAATTGCTAATTTTGCGTTCCAATTACCGGATTATGTCTCTCGAAAACCCCCAACGCTATACCGTCACGGCGGCTCTGATCTACGCCAACGGCCCGATTCACATTGGCCACCTTGCCGGATGCTACCTGCCCGCCGACATTTACGTGCGCTACCTTCGCTCGACGGGTAAAGATGTTGCCTTCATCAGCGGCACCGACGAGCATGGTGTGCCCATCACTCTTAAAGCCAAAAAAGAAGGTATTACGCCCCAGGAAGTTGTCGATAAATACTACGGTCAGATCAAACAGGCGTTTAACGACTTCGGCATTTCGTTCGATATTTATTCGCGCACATCCAACCCAATTCACCATGAAACATCGCAGGCGTTTTTCACAAAACTCTACGAGAAAGGTGATTTTGATGAGGAGGTGACGGAGCAGTATTACGATGAAGTAGCCAATCAGTTTCTGGCCGACCGATACATAGTGGGCACTTGCCCCGTGTGCGGAAACCCGAATGCCTACGGTGACCAGTGCGAACGCTGCGGCACGGCCCTCAGCCCCACCGAACTGATTGAACCGCACTCAATGCTATCCGGCTCGAAGCCCGTTCTGCGCTCGACAAAAAACTGGTTTCTGCCCCTCGACCGGATGCAACCCGACATCGAACGATACGTTAACAGCCATACCGAATGGAAAACGAACGTATTTGGACAATGTCAGTCGTGGCTCAAAGAAGGATTGCGTCCCCGCGCCATGACCCGCGACCTCGACTGGGGCATCAAAGTCCCCCTACCCGATGCGGACGGCAAAGTGCTGTACGTCTGGTTCGACGCGCCTATCGGCTACATTTCGATGACCAAAGAATGGGCCGAGCAGCAGGGCCGCGATTGGGAACTGTACTGGCGTGATGAGCATACCAAATTGGTACACTTCATTGGAAAGGACAACATCGTTTTCCACTGCATTATCTTCCCGGCCATGCTCATGGCTGAAGGTAGCTTTATCCTGGCCGACAACGTACCGGCCAACGAGTTTATGAACCTCGAAGGCGACAAAATCAGTACGTCGCGCAACTGGGCGGTCTGGCTGCATGAATATCTAGAGGAATTGCCCGACAAGCAGGATGTGCTACGTTACGTGCTGGCGGCCAACGCGCCCGAAGCCAAAGACAGCGAGTTTACGTGGAAGGATTTTCAGACGCGCAACAACGCCGAGCTGGTTGGCATTTTTGGCAATTTCGTGAACCGGGCGGTGGTGCTGACGCAAAAGTTCTGCGACAATAAAGTACCCGTTCGCGGTGATTTGACTCATTACGATCAGCAGGTGCTGGATGAACTGGCGCAATTTCCTGACCGCATCGGGCAGGCGATTACCCACTACAAATTCCGGGAAGCGTTGGGGTATCTGATGGACTTGTCGCGGTTGGGCAACAAATATCTGGCCGAAACCGAACCGTGGAAAGTAGTAAAGACCAACCCGCTCCGGACGAATACCATCCTGAATATTGCCCTGCAAATCACCGCCAACCTGAGCATCGTTTGTGAGCCTTTTTTGCCATTCACAACAGATAAATTACGCAGTCAACTTAACGTGACGGAACCGTTCGACTGGACCAATGCAGGCCGTGCCGACTTATTGGTGGAAGGTCACGCGTTGGGCAAGAGTGAACTGCTTTTCGCCAAAATTGAAGACGAGGAAATTACTAAACAGGTTCAGAAATTACTGAACGCCAAACAGATGAATGAACTGGAAGGGGCCGGTCAACCGGTAAAGACAATTCCGGCTTTGCGGGACGAGATTACGTACGATGATTTCGCGAAGATGGATATCCGAATCGGTACGATTACCGAAGCCGAGCGCGTACCCAAAAGCGATAAATTATTGAAGCTTAAGGTAGACGACGGTATGGGCGGTCGGCAGATTCTGAGTGGCATCGCTAAGCATTTCGCACCCGAAGATATTATTGGGAAACAGGTGACCTTTCTGGCGAATCTGGTCCCGCGCAAAATGATGGGATTCGAGTCGCAGGGGATGATTCTGATGGCCGAAGACCGCGACGGCAAACTCGCTCTCATTGCTCCCGGCGACGCTGTCTGGAACGGAGGAACGGTGAGTTAAATCAGGCTTAACCAGCAGGGAAGGCAGGCCAGTTCAATGTCAATAGGTTGAACTGACCCTGTTGCTTTATTTGTTAACGACAAACAGCTACTTTTGATAAAAACCGACCTCATCATGGAAACGAAACAAAAAAAAGCAGTTACGCCCGAAGCTATTTTCGCCTGGCTCGAAGAGCGGCAGGAATACAAGAAGCGAACACAGCTACAGTTCCAAAAGGACTGCGAATCGGGCAAAATTAAAGAGTTATTGAAGAATGCAAAATCCGCCTTTTGAGATATATACGCCTTTTATCGTAAATGATGCTTACGTATTTACGACAGACGATAAACGAACCTATGAAGTAGAATTTGTAGAGCAGCCCTTCTTCGCTGAAGATGAGTATGCCTATGCATAGAACACATATGAAGTTTTTCTGCGATTAGAAAAAGCCCCACCCGTTTACACTACCGACCCTAAAATCGGAGCTACCGTAACAGCAATTATTCAGGATTTTGTCTCAAAAGACTTATCACGCATTGTTTTCTTTACTTGTGATACAAGTGATGGGCGGCAATTTGCCCGCTTTCGGAAATTTTCCCTCTGGTTTTCTGAGTTTCAAGATGGTCAATTTGGTCGATATGATGAACGGATAATAAATCAGCGCACAGGCAAAACTTACCTGATTATGATGATTCTCCGGAATGACAACCCTAACCGGGCTAACGTTATCCTGTCTTATTTTGACCTGACTGCCCAGCTCCGCTACCGCAAATAAGTTACCTCTTCATGGCGTGATCCATTTTTACGTCCTGCCCCGACCAGATTTTTTTAGCGGTTCAGTCCATCGCCGACCGGAACGGGTCCAATGCCGGTCAACCCAGCGACAGAACTCCCACCGAATACACGGACAAACTCCCCGCCGAACTATACGTCTCGGTAATGGGGAACGGTTTCTTGATCCACTATACATACTACATCGAAAAGAAAGCCGGAAGCGCGAGTTTCCGGCTTTTTGCGTTAAACGGGATCAGTTACGTATTGCTTCGTTTTAGTTAACTCGTAACGGCCTGCCGCAGAACAATATCACTGCTGAACGGTTAATTTTTAATCCCGCTACGTAAACAATAAAGCCTATCAAGCTTTTAGATGTAAAACCGTATTTTCCGAAAAGCTGCATGAAGGAAGAAAACGAAAATCCTCAACTGACGGAGGATGAAAAGAAACTGTTCGAAGATCTCATGCCCGAAGATCTGGACGAAATTCTTGATACAGGTGTAAGCCGGCGGCATTTTCTGAAACTGATGACACTGGCCGGTGGGGGCATTCTGGCCGCTCAGTCGGCCGTTGCCGAGCAGGTGCTTACCCGACCACTCAGTGCACCGGTACCGTCAGAATTTTCATCGGCAACGCTGGAAAACGGAATCAACGTATCGTTCAAAGTCAATGGCACTGCCCGGAAGCTTCTGGTCGATTCGCGCATGACCCTGCTGGATACACTGCGGGAACGATTGGAACTGACTGGCTCCAAGAAAGGCTGCGACCACGGGCAATGCGGTGCCTGTACGGTACTCGTGGACGGTCGCCGGGTGTTGTCCTGCCTGACGCTGGCCGCAACCTGCGAAGGGCAAAACGTGAAGACGATTGAAGGACTGGCCCAGGGGTCAAAATTGCATCCCATACAAGCCGCTTTTCTGAAACACGACGGGTTTCAATGCGGGTTTTGCACGCCCGGACAAATCTGCTCGGCAGTTGCCCTGATGGATGAAGCGCGGAACGGAGAGGCCAGCTACGTAACGGAAAACCTTCGCAAAACACCCGGTCCGGTTCAACTGTCGAACGAGGAAATTCGGGAGCGGATGTCGGGGAATATTTGTCGCTGCGGGGCCTATCCCAATATTGTGGCCGCGATTCAGGAGGTTCACAGTGGCAAACCCGTGGAGCAAACCTGGCAGTTTACCAGCTAATCATTCACCCTCAGCATCCCATGAGACCATTTCAATACGTACGGGCAAAAGACCTCTCTTCGGCGACGAATGTGCTGGCGGAAAACCCGAATGCAAAGTTTCTGGCTGGCGGCACCAACCTGCTGGATTTGATGAAAGAGGACGTAGAACGGCCCAATGCGCTGGTTGACATCAGTCGGCTAAGCCTGGCGGAGATCAAATCCATTGCCACCGGCTCCAACAAAGGTGGATTATCCATTGGCGGACTGGGAAAAAACACCGACGCGGCTAATCATCCCCTGATTCGTCAAAATTACCCGCTGCTGACGCAGGCTATTCTGGCGGGTGCATCGGGGCAGATTCGGAATATGGCGACCAATGGCGGTAACCTGCTGCAACGAACCCGCTGCCCCTATTTTTATGAGGTGTCGATGCCCTGCAACAAACGCGAACCGGGAACGGGCTGTGGGGCGCTGGAAGGCATCAACCGGATGCACGCCATCTTTGGCTGGTCCGAGAAGTGCGTCGCGGTGTATCCATCCGATATGGCCGTCGCGCTGGCCGCGCTGGATGCCGTCGTGAAAGTCAGGAAGGCAGATGGTCAGGAACGAGTGATTCCCTTTGGCGATTTTCACCGGTTGCCGGGAAATACGCCCGAACTGGATACGAACCTGACTCATGGTGAACTGATTACAGCCATCGAGTTGCCGCAAAACAGGTTTGCCAATACGTCCTATTATCTGAAAGTCCGCGACCGCGCTTCGTATGCGTTTGCCCTGATTTCGGTGGCGGCAGCGTTGGAGATGGAACGTTCGGGAAAGATCATACAGGCCAGAATCGCGCTGGGTGGCGTGGCCCACAAGCCCTGGCGTGCCCTGAAAGCCGAACAGATGCTGGTCGGCAAAGAAGCAACCGAGGCCAATTTTAAGCTGGCGGCAGAAGCCGAAATGGCCGATGCCAAACCGTTGGAACACAATGCGTTTAAGGTAGAACTTGGCAAGCGAAGCATTGTCCGGGCGTTGCAAATGGCCATGAACGGCGGTAAGTCCTGATGTTAACATCAACAACAGAGTCCATGCAGGAGAAAGATAAAGTAGTTGGTGCGCCCATTAGCCGCATCGACGGGATCGCCAAGGTGACGGGCAAAGCAGCCTATTCGACGGATTATCCGGTGAAGAATCTGGCCTACGCCGTTCTGTTTAAGAGCACAATTGCCGCCGGAAAAATCCGGACCATCGACACCGCCGACGCTCAGAAAGCCCCCGGTGTTCTGGCCGTAATCACACATACCAACGTACCAAAGCTGAATGTCAACGGTGGCATTCGAGGGGGGGCGTTACTGCAAAGTTCTGAAATTGAGTTCTTTGGACAGCATATCGGCATCGTCGTGGCCGAAACTTTTGAGCAGGCCCGCCACGCGTCACACCTGATTAAGGTTGATTACGAAAAGACAAAAGCCAGCGTAGATTTCGAGAAGTTGGCTAAGGAGGCCGTTCTTCCGAAGGATAAAGACAAAGCCGATGCCAAACGGGGCGATGCAAAAGCCGCTCTCCGTGAGGCCACCCACAAAGTCGAAGCGGTTTATGCGACGCCCATCGAGCACCACCATCCGCTCGAACCCCACGCCACCATTGCCGAATGGGACGGCGACAACGTAACGCTCTACAACAGTTCGCAAATCGTGAATGGGGCGCAAAACGCAGCGGCTTCGACGCTCAATATCAAGCCCGAACAGGTACGTATCATTTCGCCGTATATCGGCGGTGGCTTCGGCTCCAAAGGCGGTCAGTGGGCCAATTTGGTGCTGACAGCCGTTGCGGCTAAACACGTGAACCGCCCGGTTAAACTCGCCCTGACGCGTCAGCAGATGGTGAATTCGGTCGGGCTTCGGCAACGGAATCACCAGAAAGTAAGTCTGGCCGCTACCCAGGATGGAAAACTGACGGCACTCGCGCACGAGATTACCACCCATGCCGCCATCCACAACGAATTCATCGAACCGTGTGGCGACTGCTCGAAAATCATGTACGACGTGCCCAATTCGCTCATTAGCTACCGGGTGGTGCCGATGAACCTTATCCTGCCCACATACACGCGCGGCCCCGGAAAATCGACCGGTAGTTTCGCCCTCGAATCGGCTATGGATGAGCTGGCTTTTTCGCTCAATATAGACCCCATCGAGCTACGTATTAAAAACGAGCCGGCGCGGGACCCGTCCAATGGCAAACCCTGGTCGTCGCGGACAACGGTTCAATGTTTACAAGCCGGTGCCAAAGCCTTTGGCTGGGACAAACGCAAGGCTCAACCCCGCCAGAACCAGCAGGGGAATTACCTGATCGGGTATGGTGTTGCCTGCGGTACGTATCCGGCTCACCAACGCCCTACCTCGGCCATTGTGAAACTGAAACGCGAAGGCAGCGACGTGACGGCCACGGTTGAACTGGCCGCTGCGGACCTCGGAACCGGAACGTACACCATTTTGGCGCAAACTGCCGCCGACGCGCTGGACCTGCCGATTCAGAAAATTATCGTGAAGTTGGGCGACTCAAACCTCCCTCCTGCTGCCGGTGCGGTGGGTTCGGTGGGGGCCGCCAGTTATGCCAATGCCGTGCATGACGCCTGCCAGAAAATTACCGACGAGTTGATTGCCCGATCCGGCAAGCAGTATTTTGCCCGCCCAACGGCGGCACAATTGATGGTTTCGGAGAAGGTCAGTGATTTTCAGACCCGCGTGGACGCCAAACCACCGGAAGACGCCGACGATCATTCGTCGCACAGCTTCAATGCTAACTTTGCCGAAGTGGCGGTGAACGTATCGACCGGGATGGTTCGGGTTACCCGATTTCTGGCAGTGACGGGCGCGGGCAAAATCCTGAATCCGAAAACGGCCCGCTCGCAGATCATCGGCGGCAGCATCTGGGGCATCGGCATGGCCCTGACCGAAGAGTCGGTTGTCGATCCGCGCTGGGGCAACTTCGTCACCCGTTCGTTAGCGGATTACCACGTTCCGTCCAATTTAGATATTGGTCAGATGGACGCCATTTTCGTTCGGGAAGACGACACGGCCTCCAATAAGTTAGGCGTAAAGGGCATCGGCGAAGTCGGTATTGTGGGCGTAGCAGCCGCCGTTGCTAACGCCGTTTTCAACGCTACCGGCAAACGCGTTCGGGAATTACCAATTACACCGGATAAGTTGTTATAGTGGGTTTTGGGGTAAGAAAAGCCATATTGAATACTTGTTGGTATTAAATATGGCTTTATTACAATCATTTATTCAAGACTGATTATTGATTAAGCAGCATTTAGTTTGTAATAGCGAAAGGTCTTATAAGGCTATCTGATTTTTATGGTTATGAGTCAAATTTTTTTATCAGCCACTACTACAGAAATACCACATTAATTGCAACTTTTCACAATTTCCAGTTTAGGATCTCGTCTAAAGGATGATTTTGCATGGTGTTTGAAAAGATACGGCTTTCATTTATTAATGCCTTTTCCAATCTATTGTTAATTGTAGAGATGTAGTCATTAAGGCCTTTTGTCCCTCTAATGATGTTTCCTACTTGCATAAAATCAGGCAAAGTACTTTCTGAAATATCTTTCAATGTAAGTATTGATAACTTAATTATATCACCTTGTCTTCCTTCTTCAATATTTTGATCTAAAATTGCTGAATGACCATATCCAACTTCAAAAGAAACCCATTGAGATTTGTAAGTTCTTTGAGAGACTACTACTAACATATGTGTACTCTCTCTAATTCCCTTTTTAATACAATCTGTTATAAGTATGGCACTCCCTTTGGCCGCTGCAATTTGTAGTTGAGCATCCATCTCATCTAAATAATAATCAATTTCTGCGTTTTTAAAATATTCTGCAATCTTCCTGCATTCTGGTTTATCTTCTTTTTTGTGACTCAAAAAGACACAGGGTCTATCTTTCAATTCCTTTAGTGCAATCGACTCATGTATCCAACTTATTTTGTCGGAGATGTTAACTTTATTATATCCTTTTATCATTTAGAGAAGTGAATTATAATGTATTTAATTAACGGTGATTATTTTCGCCTTTGCGCAAGCCATAGTGTGTGCTCTCTTGAAACGGCATTCTCAGAGTCCAAAACAAACTTGGAAAATTCATTTTCAGTAATAATGTTGTCTGCCAAGGATACAATCATATTTAATTCCAAAGATGTTGTAGTATATGCTTGTTTTAATTCTTGATGACGTTTCAATTGCAACCAGCTAAGAGATGCGGCCGATATTGTTGTAAAAAGCCCTACAAGATTCCAATTTGTCGCAGGGTTAGCTATCAAGAAGACTATAGTTACTAATGATAAACCTTGCGCTACAATAATAATTGAAAACCACAGAACATATTTCCTTCTATTGAATGTAGCTTTCTTTGAATACCAATTCTTTTGGTCTTCAATTCGGTTCTGAATGTAATAGTTTATCCTTTCCTGTAAACTTAAGCTTCTGATATCAACCATTAATTGCGTAATTACAGGCTTGTTCACTAGTTCAGCGTCCATTACTTTGTTCAATTCGGTAAATTCAGCACCAAGCTCATGAATTCTATTGACAAACTTTTGTTTCGCATCTGTTAAGGGAACACTGTCCTCAAAAAGCTCAGAGCGTGTCATAAACCTCCATGATAAAGTCTTACATGATTCAGCTAAGGCACGTCCTTGATACCATAAGTCCTCAAACTTTCTTGTTAGTAAAATGATTGTTAATAAAAAGCTAATAAGAAGGAAAAGGCCCGAGATGATATACAGCATAGTTTTAGATGTGGTTGACTCATAATTATAGACTGCCAATGCCGACGCCAAAATCATTAATGTAAGGTCAGCGGCCACGATACTGATGTAGCTCGTCTGGTTTTTTTTAGAAGCTTTATCAGCAGCGATATATAAACTTGTAAAATCTGATTCGGAAGCCTTCCGCATAGTGTTGAGTATTTTCGGCAATTAAGGTCTTACTCGCGTATAATTAGCTATGTCGCTTGTTCTTTTGTCAAAAGCTTGCTCGATGTAATGGTTGGGATACATTATAAAATTCTCCCATTTAGTAAGTATACAAAATCTGTCTTCTTCCGACCAAGAGCATTTATTGGGTTTTGGGATGTAGTAATTATAATAGAACTCCTTTATTACAGTTGAGTCGTTTATCCCAATATAATTATGAGCGCTTCCGCAAGAGTAACACTGATACTGATCTCCATAAATGCTCGAAGTCATGGAAGGCAATACAACACCCAAAATACCATTTTGTGTATTCCCGATACCATGATAGAGTGAAGCCTGTAGTTCACGCTTTATAAAACGCTGTTCACGTTCTCCACGATTTTCAGCTCCATACAAGCCAATAAGATGAATGGTAACAGTTGAATCAGAGAGGTAATCTTGACGAATCACTCTCATAATATAGTCTTCATTAGTCGAATTTACCGGATCGTTTAATGATTTGTCTATCATATCTACATCCAGGTACGTCTGGATGTAGTTTTTGTAAAACATGTCTTCTGTCTTAAATGATATGTAGCATTTTCTTGCCATAGTGGTAGTTTAGTTGCAGTCAGTGAGCAGGGCTTGACTATAAGATGGAAATCTATAATGTCAAGCCCCGAACCAAATCAGAGAGTTGTTAATAAGGATGAAGGTATAAGCTAAAAGATAATTTTATTAATTCTTGTTAAAACTATTGCTAATATTGATTTGTAATCTATTGCTCTTCCATCCAACCAGTCTATTACCAAGCCTATTGTTGTGCGCCCGTTATAGCTTCTTAACTAAAATTTGTCATACAATCATATATGACAAAGAATTCACTTGTCCAATAAAGAACATGAATTATATCTAATGTTTAGTCGTACAAAACTAGGATGTTGTAGAAGTTAGTCTCGAGACAGTAACTAACTTTTCAATCGCTTTGAAGTACGTTTCTGCTGGCTGAGGTTCGCGATCAAGTACTGGTGTAATTTGCGTGATGAATTGTTGTACCTGTGCATAATCTTCACAGCTTAATGCATTCAAAGTACTAAATGGTGCTTTTAGCCAGCTTCCTCTGGCACCTCCTGCAAGTAGCAATGCTAAGTAACGTTTCATTCCCCAACGTGCACCTAACTCTGCTGCCACATAGAATGAACCAGAGTTATCCTTAGTCCCTATGCTATTTTTAGTTGCAATGCATACAAAAACATTTGCCTCTCGAATCCTTCTTCTAAGCATTTCGTCAGTGTTCGCACTTAATGGCAGTCGATGACCTTCAACACTAGTACATGTAATATCGCTAGCAGTAAGATTAAAAGCCTTCAACATCAATTCTGTTAGTGCCTCAGCGATATCTTTATCTTTTCCGCTGTGGCTAACAAAGACTGATGATCGAGGTTTTGCAGCAACAAAGCTATCTATTAGTTTCAATAATTCATTTAAGCTTTATTCTAACGGTTTATTCCTGAAGTCAATATGTGGTTTAACTGAACATCCTTCAGGAATATCGTTGTCTTCAAGATCTTCTAAAAATACAGGAAGAATGAAATTTGGTTTTAATTTATTTTCCAATGTCAATAAAGCATGCAATTCTCCTATCAACCATCGATCTTTCACATACGATTGCGACAATAAAACAATAGCAAGGTCATCATCTCGTAAAAAATCATCTAATTTATCAGGATCGTGCAAACCTTGGGTACCTAAGGGACCTTTAAGTTGTTTGGGATATCCTCGATGACCCTTCTCGTTTAAGAATTCTATTAATTGGTCGAATACATTACGATCAATAGGGACGTTAGCACTTATGAAGATTTTCATATAAAACAACTTAATAATTAATTTTTCTTATCAAGTATAAATAATTGTGTTCTTACTCGTTAGAGTCGTGTTATTTTTACTGATCTCTATAAAAGCCTAAAACTGTTTTAAAATTCTAATTAACGTTTCGTAACATATCGATATGCAACGCTATAATTCTATTCTATTCCCTACTTCGTCCAAACTTTAGCTAATGAAATCAGTCTCTGTTATTGAAGGGAACAATGTACTACTCCAAAATATACGCAACTTAGTTGCGGTAATCTACGAAAAACGAGTGTATTGACGTACAAATTTGCCTTTCATAAATTTTCTTGGTTCCTGCCTCTTCCAGCATGAAGGACAAGAAAACCATCGCGTCGATCAGCCATTAAGCGTCGGCGATCATGCGCTCAAAAACGGCTTTCTGTGCCCGCATTGCCCCTATTTTGTCTGCCGGGTTGGTGTGGCACTCCAATAAGACCCAACCCGCATAGTTCATCTTCACCAGATTGGTCAACAGGGCCGGGTAGGGATAGTCGGTTCGGTCCAGTTCGCGTACATGACAGGTCGCCCCAAACCGGTTTTTCACTAAATTAAAATTAGCGTCGAATCCCTTGCCGTTCAGGTCCTGCGGGTTGCAATTCCAGCAAATGGTGGCATTCGGATGCGTGGCTGTATCCATAATCTGCTTAATGGCGGGTAGTTCCTGCGTCGCTTCGCCGTGTACTTCCAGCCGGATCTGCTGCCCGAAGTCGGCGCCGTATCGGGCCAGTTCATTCAGGGATTCCCCAATTTGGGCGAGTGTTTTTTCTGTTGCTACCTCCCGATGAAGCGCGTTGGGTTTCACTTTCACGCCCGACCCGCCCACGTCCGCACTAAGCCGGATAAACGCTTTGGTACGTTCGATGGATGCTCTGAGCTTTTCGGGTTCTACGAAATCAAATTGCTGGTTAGTACCGAGTCCAACCAATTGCACAGGGCTATCGGCAAATCGCTTTTTAACGGCCAGTCGTTGCGTAGCGTTCAGTTCGGGCATCACGCCATGCGCGTGCTCCACCCGCAGTTCGACCCCCTGTAAACCCGTATCGGCACAGTTTTTAATCAGCGTAGGCAAATCCCAGTCTTTTCCCCACAGGTAGGTGACCATACCGAGCTTAATGGCCGATTTTTTCGCTGTCGGTTCATGAGCAAGGGCCATCCCGGAAAACATGGTCGCTCCCGCCAGCAGCGTAGTTTCCTTTAAAAATGTTCGTCTGTCGCTGCTCGCCATTGTCGTTGGGTTTGGGCTGTTTCCTGAAAGCGTACCGTACCGGATTAGTCACCACGAAAAGCCTGTTGCGTAGTCTGGTTACTTATCATGTTACCGAAACGAACGGAATGGAAAGGCATTTGCGCCCGTTCTATACTATTTTTGTGCTATCCTGACTACGCCGGAAACAAACGTAGCGGGACAGTATTCTTTCTCTCGTCTTTCTCCATGAAACGCATTCCCAATCTTCTGGCACTTGTCTTTTGTGTGTTTTGCCTGAGTTGTACGTCGGCCAAAAAGAATGCTGGAGACGCCACTACGTTGTCCGCATCCGCATTGCAACCGTATGGTCGGTTTGTCATGAATCAGGACAACTACCTGGAAATGATCGGTTCGGCGATGCATTTCGGGTTTAGTTTCCACGGCACACAATGCCAGATCGTGGCGTCGATTCCCAATGCCAACGGGCATAACTACCTGCAATATGAACTGGATGGCGTTTACCAGAAACGAATAAAAATAGTCGGCAATGCAGACCAGCCGATTCTGATTACCGCACCCACCGGCGGGAAGCACCGGGTTTGGATTTATAAAGCGACGGAAGCCCATACCGGCCCCATTTTCATCAAGAAAATCACCGGAAACAAGCTCAAATCCGGGCAAGAACGGAAGGGGCCACTCATCGAATTTATTGGCAACAGCATCACCTGCGGGGCTGCCGCCGACCCATCCGAAGTGCCCTGCGGCACGGGTCAGTATCACGATCAGCACAATGCCTATATGGCGTATGGGCCGCGCGTAGCCCGAGCTGTGGGTGCCGGTTTTGTGCTGAGCAGCGTCAGCGGTATCGGCGTTTATCGCAATTGGAACAGCAACGGCCCCGCCATGCCGACGGTGTATGAGACCGTTGATTTTCAGGATAACAATCCGCAACGATGGAATTTCAGTACGTTCACCCCGCAGGTTGTCAGCATCGCGTTGGGCACCAACGATTTCAGCAATGGCGATGGCAAAAAGGAACGGCTGCCCTTCGATAGTGCGCGTTACGTGAACAGCTACATAAGCTTCGTGCAATTGGTCAAGTCGAAATATCCGAAGGCACGAGTGGCTTTGCTAAGTAGTCCGATAATGAACGGGAAAAACCGGGAGACACTGCAAAATTGTTTAACAGCGGTTAAAGCGGGGGTCGATGCGGCCAACCCATCGGACAAACCTGTAGCGCTGCATTTTTTCAAGTCCATGCGGGCCAATGGTTGCAGCGGACACCCCAATGTTGACGATCATGCGATTTTGGCTCAGGAGTTGCTTCCCTTTTTCAAAACGTTACTCATGTAGTAGGCATGTGGGATTAGCTTATGTATACAGAGGCCAACAATCTTTCGGCAAATTCTTTTACAGACAATCCGTCCTCGAAGGCAATTAGTGTCTGTTCATCATTAGACCCTAAGCGAGCCACGGAACGCCCTGGCAGCATAATAAGATTGGGCACCGTTGTGATACACGAAGACACAGCCATATCGAAAATCAGCAAAAATAGCACCACCGAGTTTTCTGATCTCGGAAGGTGTTTTTACCCAGCTCGATGTTTTTGCATCAAAATTTCCGAGTTTCTGAAGCGCCCGGTATTGTTCTTCCGTTAACAGTTCTATGCCCATCTCAGCAGCCATATCGACAGCGTTATTTTCCGGCTTATATTCTTTCCTTGATTCCTGCCCTTCACGGTCGTAACAAACACTTCTGCGGCCTTTAGGGCTTTCCGCTGAACAATCATAAAAAATGTATTCGCCCGTGTTTTCATCAAGACCCACAACATCGGGTTCACCACCCGTTATTTCCATGTCATCAAGCGACCACAATTTCTGCCCATTCGCTTCCAGCTTGGCTTGTACTCCAGCCCAGTCAAGACCTTTATGGCGGTTCATGTTTTTCTCAAAACGGGCTTTCAATATGCTGAGTAGTTCTTCGCGTTGTTCCGGCGACAACTCCCTTTTATTTTCGATAGACATACTGTGTTGTTTAGATGTACACGTGGCGGGTTTGAGGCCGTTCAGCCTTATTGCCAACGCTCAAATATACGTATCAACGGTGGTCGCAGCATGACCGGCCACGAGCGAATTACACGGGGAAGCATCGCGTAATAGTATCGTAAAATGAATCGGATTCCTGTAGCCCACTCCATACGCGATCTTACTTGCGTTTTTCACATCAAAATTTTTCATTAAATTAGACTGAATCTAAATTGATGAGTCAATTTTTCCTACCTTCGTTTTAGGTTTGGCCGGGTAATGCTGGGCGACGTTCAGTGCCTTACTCAATCGAATGGCTCCACTCCTACTGATACGTACTACTTATCATTTACCACTGACTGCAAACTTTTCAAAACACAGAGCATGAATACGATTGTTAAAACGATTTTCTGCGTGGGGATGCTGGCCGTTTCGGGTCTGACAAGCTACGCTAATGGCCGTGGCAATTTTAGCGATACAACCCGCGCCTATGCCGTGCCAACCCTGATAAAAACCCCGAAAGGCACCGTAGTGCTGTCGTGGACGGAGAAAGACAACGATGGCGTTACGTATTTTTATTGGGCTGAGTCGACCGACAAAGGCCAGACATTTGGCGATAAGAAGTTGATTTTCTCGTCGGTCGGCATTGGCAGTTCCCGGCTGATGCGTCCGAAATTGCTGGTCAAAAAAGATGGCTCAATGGTAGCCGTGTTTTCCATGCCGGGTACTCCCTCCGCTGCTCCCCAGCCCGCGCCCGCGGCTCACGCAAACCATGAAGCGGCTCACGCAAACCATGAAGCGGCTCCGGCCAGTCATGACCACGGCGCCGGACAAGGTGGTGAGAAACCACGGGCCGATGGTCCGCCGAAGGGTGCTGCCCGTGGTGGCCGGCCTTCCGATTTGCAGATTGTTTATAGCCTCTCAACCGATCAGGGCGACACCTGGAGTCAGCCCGCGCCTGTTCATGCCGACAAAACACCAAACATGGTGCGCGGTTTTTTCGATGCCATCGTGTTGGCAAATGGAGAAATTGGCGTAGCGTACCTGAACGATATTCCCGGCAAAGCCCACGAGCGCGATTTAAAGTTTGTTACCTCGAAGGGTGACCGATTTGGCGAGGTCAAAACGCTTGACCCATTCGTGTGTGATTGCTGCAACATTAGCCTGCTGGTCGATAACAAAGGTACGCTCAACCTGTATTACCGTGAAAATCAGGACAATACCCGCGACATTGCTAAAATGACCTCGACGGACAATGGCGCTACGTTCTCCAAAGCCGATATTTTGCTGGCCGATAACTGGAAAATCAACGGTTGCCCCCACTCAGGTCCGACGTCCAGCACCAATGCAAACGGCAATCTGATTGCGTGGATGTCGGGCACCACCGATTCGCCGGGAATCCGGGTAGCCACCCAACAAGGCAAGCGGTTATTTGTGCTGGACGATGCAACAGCCAAAAATGCCTTTTTGGTGGCGGCTCCGAAATCGTCGGTATTGCTATGGGAACAAAATCAGGCAACCGAAGCGGGCGTATCGTCGGTGATTGCTTACAAAAACATAACCTCGGACCAGAACCCGGCTACGCAGTTGGTAAAAAACGCCATCCGTGGTACAAATGCTACCGGCGTCGTGGTCGATAATCAACTCGTTATTGCCTACGAAATCAAAGGCCCTAACAACAAAAACTCCGTCGGGTTAGCCCAGGTAGATTTGTGAGAAGAAGCTGTCGGCAGTAGGTAAACCCTGACGCAGAAAAAGTGATCCTTTTTTTAGACCCCCACATCAATGGACCGCCTGTAAGTCGGCGATTAATGTGGGGGTCTTGCTGTATAAACATGGAGCATAACGCCACTATTTTACTGGGATTAGGCTTGATCGGTGGGCATTGATCAGGGCTTTTGCCAATGCTGGCTACCATCTACACTCAGCAAATTGCCCCCCATTGGTTCACCCAGTTCGTGGGTCAGCATTGAAAAGCCGGGATTCCAGCTCACCTCCAGATCCGCTTCGGCCAGCGCTTCAAACTTCGCCCACCACAGCGCCGGTGGGTGGCAGTCGGGGCGGTAGATGTTGGCCGTTTCGGCCACCACGACTTTCTTGCCCGGAAACAGGTGGCGCGCGGCAGCCAGCATGTGGGGAATATCGTTATCAAAGTAGATATTCAGCCCCACGATGTCGAGGAGTCCCGCGTGTCCCTGCTGCCAGGTTGAGCAGTTATTTTGATCGGCCACCTCATCGACTTGCCCCAGGACCGTGGCGAAGGGCCGGGCCTGATCGGGGTACGGCATGTCGCCCCAGCCCCAGGGTTCACTCATAGCCGTCAGACAGGCGGGGTCGGCGTCTTTGAGTCCTTTGGCAATGGCCAGGGTAATGGCACTGGTCTGCCGGTAGACCTCCCACCAGGGACGGCCCCCGAAAGGCCATTGCCGGTTGTTGGGGGCCGCAATCCAATCGGTCCAGATGCCCAGTTCTACGCCGATGTTGTAACTGCGGAAGGCACCCTGATACCGGTGAGCAATCCGGTAGGCCAACTCGTACATGGCCTCCGCTGCCTGCCCACCCCAAAACATGTTCTCATTAATCCATTCGGGCAATCCGTAGTGATTCAGGACTACTTCAATCTGGCCGTTGCTGCAGCGTTGCAAGCGGTCCAGCCAGGCATAATCAGCACAACGCCTGGCCTCGTCCCAGAGCACCGTATCCCGGAATAGGGTCAGACCCATCTGCCGTGCCCGATGGTAGTTGGTCTCCATCTGAGTTTTATGGCCGGTGGCCCACGTGTTGGAAAAATGCAGCCAGCGGCCGTCGTCCCCCCAGCCCCGCACGACGCTGCCGTCGAAGCACATGCCATACTTCATAGACGTGTGGATTGTTCTCTCTGTTTACACTACAACGTCTACGGGCTGATCTGGTTTCATTCGACCCACCATTTAGCCGACTCGTAGGCTCCTGGTTGTGGTGGAAAGGTAGTTAACCAGTAACAAGTGCTTCTCCTTTGTAATAGCAGATAAGTAATTGGCGTTGCGGTGTGAGTCACAATCCCGTTAGCCCTGAAAGCTGCCGATTTGATTGCCTTAATATCAGATAACAACCAATTCGCTCGCAAACTGATCTCAGTTAGCGCTCTGTAGTTGCTGAAATCAGGGCCAGCATCCCTAACAAATCGGCGACTTGCTGGACATCCATGTCTCGACGCTATCCCTGTTGCCAAACCATTGCGACGCAGGCCCTGAGGAGTAGCCTGCCGGTTGCTGACAAACCATTAAAAGCAATAGAGGGATTACGAAAAAAACCTTATTTTCACCCGCTTTACACCGTCGAAAACCGCTTATCCCCTCTCTTGTCATGATTCGTCTGCTCACGCTCATCGGCTTAACCCTGTTGCTTGCCGCCAGGGTCAACGCCCAATCACCCATTGAGGTATTTTATGAAAAAGACAACACGGGGGCTTATGCCTTTTCCTGTCGGAATAACGGCTACTGCCCCTACACGATTATCATTACATTCACCCAATTGAACGGGCTGCGGACCTCGGCAACGCTGCCTTATCAGACCGATGTCAGGCCGGGGCAGCAGTCGCTTTTCAAGCTACAGCCTCAGCCCAATCAATCCAGTTCGTTTCAATATAAAGTCAGTTTCATTAAAGGCTGTCAACGCCCTAAAGTCGATACGGCAGTGGTGTATCTGCTCCCGGCGAGTCCGGGCAAACGGGTTAGTGCTGCCGAATTAGCCTATATCGGCAAACTCTACGCCGGCCAGGAAGACCCCAAAGACTGGTATTCGCTGGCTATTAAACTGAACAGCGGAGACACAGTTTTTGCGGCCCGTCGGGGAAGGGTATCGGAGGTGCGCAGTGATGTCGCGCCTGTGGGAACTCATCTGGGATTTAACCGCGACGACAACAGGGTCGAAATCAATCATGCCGACTGTAGCTTTGCCACCTACACCGTTTTTCGGCCGAAACATATTTTCGTGGAGCCGGGTCAGTTTGTTGAAGCGGGAACCCCATTGGGTATCGTCGGGGGCGAAAACTACGATTTTGGGCCGCACGTGCGGTTGGCTGTGCATTATAATTACGAAGCGCCGGTCATCAAAAACGGTCAGCTAACCGATGAGAAGCATTATTGGGCCTACGTACCCATTCGGTTCTGGCTCAAGGACGAGCAAAAAGCCGGTCGGTTAGAACCCCGAAAGCCCTACCTGTCCGAGCATCCTGCGTCGGTCATTGAACAGGAGATGAGCAAACGGGAATTGAAGAAGTGGCAGAAGAGCCATATAAAATGAGCACGGTCATCGCCCATCGTAAAGTTGCCTTACTTAAAGCGTATGCCCGCTAAGAAGACCGCCCGGCGGCCCGGCTATCAGTAAATCTAAGCCTCTGCGGGGTCCCTCGAACACCGGATTCAGCGGGGTGGCCCGAGCCATAGAAATGAGAGTTTTCAGGCCCATTGGAAAGCTGGGCGCCCCATGGCGTAATGACAGGGTCGGCCGAGCGATTCAATTCAGAAAAGTGGTTATATCGGCAACCTTCAACCCGGTTTTATCCTGGATTACGCAAATCAATATCGCTATTTTATTGGCGTTGACGTATCAAAAAGCGTCCGCTCTGGCGGACCGTCAGCATCTGTCCACTTTCGGTTGACGACTTACAGGCTCAACCGATGATGCCAGGTCGGCGTGAAATTGGCGAACGTCCTATAAAATTACAAGATTACCAAAACTAATAAAAAGCGACTTTGGGGCTTGACAAAAAACCATTACATTGTGCCGAAAACTCTGTTTCGTGGTTAGTTAACGTCAACACTAAACCGCAAAAAGAAGAGATTTATAGTGTGCCCGACAAACAAAAAATCTTTTACTAAAAAAGCCAGAACTTATCTTTCGAATGAGTAAAACATCTACGTCGAAACGGATTGCAATTATTGGGGCCGGACCCGCCGGCATGACAGCAGCGTATGAATTAGCTAAAAAAGGATGTCAGGTCGATATTTACGAAGCCGAAAGCAACGTCGGTGGTATGAGCAGAACAATCAAGCTATGGGACTGTCTGGTCGATCTGGGTCCCCATCGTTTTTTTAGCACCAACCGACAAATCAATGAGCTATGGTTGGAAGTGGCGGGCAATGACTACCATATGATTAACCGCCAAACGCGCATATTTTATCAGAATAATTTTTTTGATTATCCCCTCAAACCCTTTAACACATTTCGTAATCTGGGCTTGCTGGAAACTGTAAATAGTGTGATCAGCTACGTCCAGCAGCAGGTTTTTCCAGTCCCCCCCAAGGGAGATTTTGAAAGCTGGGTGATCAACCGTTTCGGCAAACGACTCTACGAGATGTTTTTCAAACACTACTCAGAAAAGTTATGGGGAATTAAGTGCACCGAACTGGATGCTGACTTTGCGGCCCAGCGAATCAAGAAACTCTCGCTGTACGAGGCTGTCCGCAACAGCCTCATTGGAACAAGTGGTAAACATCAAACGCTGGTCGAACAATTTGCTTATCCTACCCAGGGAACGGGTATGATCTACGAGCGAATGGCCCAGTACTGCCAGGACCGTAATGGACGGTTATTTCTCAATACGAAAGTCCGCCGGGTACTCACTGAGCAACAGCAGGTGGTGGGCTTGGAATTGGCCGATGGTACAATCGAACACTACGATGCTGTTGTCAGCACAATGCCTATTACCAGTCTTGTAAATACCCTTGACGGCGTTCCTCATTCGGTAAAAGAGGCCGCGGCCAAACTAACGTTTAGAAACACGATCCTGGTGTATTTGCTGGTTGAAGGCGATCGTCTCTTTCCCGATCAATGGTTGTATGTACACTCGCCTGAACTGAAGGTGGGTAGAATCACCAATTTTCGCAATTGGGTGCCCACGCTTTATGGCTCCTCGAAAGATACCATCTTAGCCCTCGAACTTTGGTGTAACGGCGATGACGAACTTTGGCATAGCTCGGATCAGTCATTGATTGAACTGGCTACGGCTGATTTGCGGAAAACAGGCCTGATCGCCAATAAAAAAGTGCTCGATGGCCATATACATCGGATTCCGCGCTGTTATCCTATTTACGCTAAAGGGTATATGGATGTTCTGACTCCGGTGCAGGATTACCTCACCGGTATCGCCAATCTACATCCTATTGGCAGGTATGGTGCGTTCAAGTACAACAATCAGGACCATAGCATCCTGATGGGGATTTTGGCCGCCCAAAAACTAACCACAGACGAACACCAGCAAGTCGATTTATGGGCGGTGAACACCGACTACGAAACCTACCAGGAGAGTACAGTTATTACGGAGACGGGATTAATAAAACAGTAATTTACTTAACCAATTTTTGTCTCAATGATGAATGATACGTTTTGATAATTGGCTTTTCCTAATTAATTCGTTCGGATCCTTATTGTTGATAGTCAGTTCGTTACTATTTGTTTATCACTACGTTGAGGGGACTGCCGGTAGCCGACGCAGGCAATGGGGCTGGGCGGCTGTTTTTTGCGGGCTGTTGCTGCTCATGCGCTTTCCGTTCATCGCCTACAATAGGGAACTGGAAGTCGATGAATCCCAGATGCTGACTCAGGCGCTGAGCCTGACTAAATACTGCCGGTACTGGATAGATGTGGATGGCCTGACCCAAGGTCCGCTGGTCAGCTATTTACTGATACTGCCTTCGTGGTTTGGCAGACCTTTCGATTACACCTCGGCCCGTATGGTAGGTTTTGTACTATTGAGTCTTACGTTGCTTTTCACCTATCTAACGGTCAATAATCTGTTTGCTGCACCGGTCAGTTTGGCAGTGTATATACCCACCGCGTTTTTTTATATGCTGGTTCAGGGATGGTACTGCGAGCTGTATAATGAATACGTCGTGTTATGTTTACTGGCTATTACTTTCTGGTTGTTTTCGATCTTATATAATCAACCCCATCCTACGTATGGCATTCTGATAGCCCTGGGTTTTGTGTCGGGGCTGGTTCCCTTTGCCAAACTACAGGGGGTACCTACGGTGCTGATTACGTTGCTATTCACGGCATTGATTATCCTCTCAAAAAGCCCTGAAAAGATCCGATCATTTCTTGTTCTGCTGGTCGGCTGTTTATGCTGCCCGCTACTTGTGCTGACGTTTACGCTGTTGAACGGATCGTTCGATTATTTTCTGAACTTTTATCTGATTGGTAATTTCCAGTATTCCTATGGAGGGTCTATCTGGCAAAAAACGCTGAACTATCCAGAATTTTTGCAGCGTTCGGGGCAGTTTTCCAATCTGTTAATTAGTTACGGAGTACTCCTTGCGGGCGCTCTCTGGTTTGGTATCCGGTCGTCTTTTCGGGTGAATACCCGGTCATTTCTGGTCTGGTTTGGCTTACTGCATATACTAACGGGTTTCTACGAAGCCATCAAATCGGGCTACCTGTTTTATCATTATCAGCAGTTTCTTATTGTACCGCTGGCCCTCCTGAGCGGAGCACTTTGGGATGGTCTTCACGCTACCCGGCAAGTGCCGGTCGTAAAGATGCGGTTGATCCTGGCGGGCTGGGTGCTGGCTTGTTGCCTACCCTATGGGATAGATAAATTGGTTATGTTCGCTGGCTCTTCGAGCGCTGTCACCATCCGTTTATACGACTTATGGCAACCGATTCAGGTGTCGCCGATTTCTAAAAAAATCCTGACCTATACCCGCCCGGGCGATGACCTTACCTTATGGGGCTGGTATCCGGCATATCACCTCGAAACTCAACTCAGCCAGGCAACCGCCGATAACATTACGTTCCGGGTTCTCATGCCGGGACCGCAGCAGAAAAGCCATCAAGCCAGGTTTCTGGGAGATTTGAAAAGGCACCGCCCGGCGGTTTTCGTTGATCTGGTCAATCGTCATTCGTTCTGGTTTTTAAATCCAGACGTGTTCGGTCATGAACAGGTTGCTCCCATTGGGACCTACATCCAGACCTATTATCGACACGTTGCCACGATAAATGATGAACGGGTTTATGTTCGTAAAGATCGGCTCAGGGAAGGTGATTTGCCCTAAAAGCACTAAGCACAGGGTATGACCCCGACATCAGTTTCGGGATGACGGCCACATCAATAGGAAAGTAATTTTTGCACTAATTTTCAACCCATTTTCGGGGGCCACGAAGGCAACCGTCGGGCCAATCAGGGCGCACGAGATAAGGTCACGCATGGGTCAGACCAGGTTGAGTAGCAACTATTTGTAGGCGTCAATCGGCTTAATTGTACCGTCCGGATTGTAGGTTAGTTCTGTCACTTTCACATTCCGGAGGTGGGTTTTTCCGGAGATCTGTATGTCGTGATAGAATAGATACCACTTACTGCCCACCTGCACGATAGAATGGTGATTCGTCCAGCCCAGAACGGGTTTCAGCACAATTCCTTTGTAGGTAAAGGGGCCGTACGGATTGTCGCCGATGGCGTAGCACAGGTTATGCGTGTCGCCGGTCGAGTACGAGAAATAGTACTTGCCGTTGTACTTGTGCAGCCAGGCGGCTTCAAAAAAACGTTTGTCGCTGTCCTTCTCCAGAAATGGCTTTCCGTTTTCATCCAGAATCTGCACCTCCCGAACTGGCTCGGCGAACGATTTCATATCGGCACTCAGCCGGGCAATGCGGGGCAAGTACGCCACCTCGTCTTTCTGTTTCAACGCGCCTTTAGCATTGTACTGGTTGTTGTCCCAACGCTGTAACTGACCGCCCCAGATCCCGCCAAAGTATAGATAAGCTTTCCCGTCGTCATCCTGATACACGGTAGGGTCGATGCTGTAGCTGCCCTCTATTGGCGTCGGCTCGGCCTTGAATGGCCCCGTTGGGCTTTTGCTGGTCGCTACGCCAATGCGGAAAATATCCTGCTTGTCTTTGACCGGGAAATACAGGTAGTAGGTACCGTTTTTGACCGTCGCATCGGGCGCCCATAACTGCCGCCCCGCCCAGGGAATGTCTTTAATGTCGAGGGCTACGCCGTTGTCTTTGACAGGCCCGCCAATCTTGTCCATCGACAAAATGTGAAAGTCCCGCATGGCAAAATGCCCGCCCTCGTCGTCCTCCTTAACATT
>JANPJE010000422.1:0-2591 GCA_031425355.1 Spirosoma sp.
GTTTACGCTTGGCGGGTGTGGCCGCGAACTGACGGATTGCCGCTGCCATCGAACTCGGATTGGCATTATACGCATCCAGCAAAATGGTATTTGTTTCTTTGTGAATGACCTGCGAGCGGTTGTTGGTCGGGTTGTAATCGGTAACGGCATGGCTGGCATCGTCGGGCGAAACACCGAAATAATCGCCAATGGCCAGAGCCGCGAGCATATTCTCGAAGTTGTAACGACCCGGCAAATGCGTTGTTACAGTGCGGCCCGTTTCATCGCGGAAAATAACCACCGGCGACTCCTGAATTAGCTCAATTGGTGCATCTGCCGGTTCGGTGGCCGGATAGAAAATAGCTTCGGCAAACGTAGTTTCGGAACGTAGCGTTTTCAGCCGTTCGCGGTACATGGCCGTCAGGGTTTTATCGCGCGAATTGATAAAGACGGTTTTCGCATTCTGCGCCAGATAATCATATAATTCGCCCTTTCCTTTCCGAACGCCTTCGATCCCGCCAAATCCTTCCAAATGCGCTTTACCTACGTTCGTAATCAGGCCGTGCGTCGGCTGGGCGATGGAACAAAGCAGTTCGATTTCTTTCTGGTGATTGGCTCCCATTTCAATGATCGCCAGTTCGTGTTGCTCATTGATTGCCAGCAGGGTTAGCGGCACGCCAATGTGGTTATTTAAGTTGCCAACGGTGGCGTAAACCGGGTAGTTTTTCGAGAGCACGGCCGCAATCAATTCCTTCGTGGTTGTCTTGCCATTTGAGCCGGTCAAGCCAATAATCGGGATGGTGAGCGTTTGCCGATGATGGCGGGCGAGGTCCTGCAAAGCGGTTAATCCATCTGTCACCAAAAGGCAATGCTGCGGGTCGCGGGCGGCAACGGTCGCATCATCCACAACGACGTAGCGGGCACCCGACGCGAGGGCCTGTTCGGCAAACTGATTGCCGTCGAAATTATCACCTTTGAGGGCAACAAACAGGCAGTCGGGCGTAATTCGGCGGGTGTCGGTCGATACGCTCGTACATTCCTGAAATTTATGATAGAGTTGTTCGGTGGTAATCATCACATTCAGGCTGGTTTCTTCGTTTTCAATGCAGGTTTCGTTTGTTCAAACACAGCGCATACACGGGTTATCCAGAGGAAACACAGGATAACCATTCACTGCACTTTTCTCTGTTCGTGCTGTGTTTAAAAATCAAGAATCAAAATTAGATGAAAAAGCTGTTTACGTTTTGTTTTTTGATAATTCCACTTCTCACCAACGCGCAGTCGGATGAGAAAATCGCGTTTCAATACGACCAACGACCTACCGTCAGCGTCAATAACCGAACACTGCTAAATCCCTGGGCCGGTGGGTTGAATGCCCCACAATATTCAACCATTCGCCTGAATAACGACACCCGCGACGACCTCGTGGTATTCGACCGCACAACCAACAAAGTCAGTACGTTCATTGCCGTTACTAACCCGACGGGCAGCGGCATTTCGTGGCAATACGCGCCCGAATATGAAACCGCTTTTCCACCGGTACTCTATAGCTGGCTGTTATTGGTCGATTATGACGGCGACGGTCGGAAAGATTTGTTTACGAACGGCGCCAGTGGTGTCAGTGTCTATCATAACGAGTCGCAGAATGGTCAGGTCGTTTTCAAACTGACCGTTAGTCCGCTCATTACCGAAGGACTTAGCGGATTCAGATTCTCATTGTTCGTTAGTAGTTCCGATATACCCGCCATCACCGACTACGATGACGATGGCGATACGGACATCATTACCTTCGATGCCGACGGAAATATTCTGGCTTACCAGCAGAATATGAGCGTTGAACGTACCGGAAAACCCGGACTGGATTTCAAGCGCACGGGTGATTTATGCTGGGGTCATTTTCGGAAGGAATTCTGCAATGATTTTACGTTTGGTTTCCAGTGCGACGGGTCGGGGAGGGTAGGAGCCGCAGCGAATCCGAGAGGAGGCAATTCGGGCGCACGGCCTCAGCACGTTGGCAATACGCTGACGGTGGTCGATACGGATGGCGATGGGAACAAAGACCTGCTGTTTGGGTTCGTGAGCTGCGAGAATATCGCCCGTTTGCGGAATGCCGGTCCCAACAACGACAGAGCGAATTTTGTCAGTTACGACAGCCTGTTCCCGGCCCAGAGTCCGATCCTGTTCCCGGCCTTCCCCGCTACGTTCTGGGAGGATGTGGACGGCGACGGACAGAAAGATTTGCTGGCATCGCCCAATGTGAGCACGAACGAGAATCAGGCGTTCGATTTTCGGGCGTCGGGCTGGTTTTACAAGAATATCGGCACCACACAGAAGCCTGATTTTCAACTGATTCAGAAGGATTTTTTACAGAGCGAGATGCTCGATTTTGGCGACCGGGCTTCTCCGGCCTTAGCGGATCTGGACGGCGACGGCGACCAGGATTTGCTGATCGGTTACGGCATTACTACTCCAGCCAAAAATTACCGGGCGGGCATCTGGCAGTTCGAGAACAAAGGCACCGTCCAGAATCCGGCTTTCGTGCTCATCACCACCGATTACCTCGATCTGTCGAAATCGCTGACCCTGACCAATATTGTGCCCGCTTTTGCCGA
>JANPJE010000423.1:0-4632 GCA_031425355.1 Spirosoma sp.
CCGCAAAGGCCAATTGGTACGTTACTGGTCTTCAATTTAACCACATAAGGCCCGAAACCGAATCGCTCATAACTCGTCAGCGGACCCGTCAAAATGTATTGTTTCGCATCATCGAGCGTTCGCACATTCCGATCACCGATAAACTCAAGCCAGGCTGGTGTATTGAGGAGTTCGAGGACAAAAGCGTCATCATCGACAGAAAACTTACCAATGATTAAGCGTTCGGTTTCAACCATTAGTACAAGCCGTTTTAAAACGCTACAGCTTTCAGTCGCAATCCCGTATCCTCCGGTAAGCCGAAAATCAGGTTCATGTTCTGAACAGCATGGCCCGATGCGCCTTTGGTTAAATTGTCGATCACGCTGGTAATGAGCAACTGACCGTCGTGTACTTCCAGATGCAACAGGCATTTGTTCGTGTTCACCACCTGTTTCACATCCACCGGCGCGTCGCTTAAGTGCGTGAACGGATGGCTTTCGTAATAATTTCGATAGAGTTGTTTAGCTTCTTCCAGCGTACCCGAATAAGGCGTATACACGTTCGCCATAATGCCCCGCGTGAAATCGCCCCGGTACGGCACGAAGTTAATGGAGGCTTTAAAGTCCGGATCAAGTTGGGTCAGAGTCTGGCGAATTTCGGCTAAATGCTGGTGCGTGAAGGCTTTGTAAATCGATACGTTATTGTTGCGCCACGTGAAGCCGGTTGTTGGCACAAGGGCCTGCCCCGCGCCGGTGCTGCCCGTAATGGCACTTACCTGTACGTCATTTATCAGCTTTCCGGCTTTGGCTAATGGCAACAGAGCCAGTTGAATACTGCTGGCAAAACAGCCGGGATTGGCAATCCGCATCGCTTCCCGAATGCGGTCGCGGTTGAGTTCGGGCAGGCCATACACAAAATCGTCGTGCTCATCGCGGAAATCGGCACTGAGGTCAATCACAGCAATATCGTCGGATACGTCGTGCTCAGCCATGAACGTAACCGATGCGCCATGACCCGAACACAGGAAAATAGCATCGACGGCTCTTGCTTCATCTGACGAGTCAGTTTCGGCCAAATCGGGAATCTCGCCCGAAAATGTCAGATCCGTATCGCCCAGCAAATCGGTGTGCGTTAACCAGACGGGTTTACCTGCCTGACTGTTGCTATGCACAAAAGCAATGTTTACGAACGGGTGATTGATGAGGATACGTAGCAACTCGCCACCTGTGTAACCCGCTCCGCCAATGATGCCAATATTTATTTTTTCCATGATTTTTAAGGATTGGGACACAGACCGGGCTGCCGTCAGAGCTTTTAAGCGTTTATCTTCTGAAACCATTCCATAGCCCTATTCAGCAACGCTTCGTCAAACGAGGTAACGTATTCGCTGTCAAAGCCGGGCCGGTCGATGCTCAGTTCGCGGCTTAGCAGGTGATTATGCAAAACCAGCGTCGTCTGGCTGGCTATCGGAAAAAACTGAATGCCCATGCCGTTCTTTTGAAATGACAGCGTCGGACAACCCAAGCAGCACAAATGCATTGGTAGTGAGTCGAGCGTGAAAGCAGCCTGTGCCTGTTCGCTTAAACTGGCTATATCCTGAAGCGTCAACGTACCAACTGCCGGTATGAGCCGGTCGGCAAACGCTGGATTGGTGGCCAGAACACGCTCATACAATTCGGTTGTAAAGGCTTTCTGACCGCTGAAAACCAGCGAATTGGGGCTTTCGGCCAGCAGTCGGGTGGCCAACTGACACCAATAGTCAACGGGCAACATCCGTACATCAGCCCCCGATTCGGGACAGATCAAAATGGGTTTGTGGGCTGGAACGGCCCGATTCAGCTTGTTCCATAACTGCGCTGGCGACTCTGCCGGGTGAAAAAATTGAGGTTTGATCGTTTTCAGATCGGCCTCGATACCCAGCGGTTTCAGTACAGTCAGAATCAGGTCGAAGTTATGAACTTCTTCGTCAGGCAGGAAAAATTCGCTGTCGAGCAAGCCGCCGAAACCGCGCGTACCAAAGCCAATTTTTCGTTTAACCTGAATATAAGGCAGCACAAAATGCATGGGCGAATCCGAAAACCGAATGTCCACCGAGTAATCGTACACCGTGTCTTTAAGGGTCTTTATCGCGGATCGGGTTGTCTGAAAAAACTCCTGCCACTTCTCCCATTTCGAGAGCGGTCGGCGGCTTGTGCCGGCATGATTGAGGTGAACAACGCGCCGAACATATGGATTATCTTTCCAGATGGGATCGCACCACGACCCCGCCATTACGTCGATTTGTGCATTCGGATACCGCTCCCGAATGAGCGGAAACGCATACGACAGAATGAGCGCATCACCCAGATGCCCCGATGTCATCAGCAAAATTACCGGCGCATCATTGTTTGGCAGACCGAAATTGCGCTGACTGTAATTTCCCCGCGCATAGTAATCCACACCTACATCGAGCAGTTGAAGCGGATAGGCTACGCTGCGGGGAGCACAGTATTTTCTCGGCTTACCGATCACTGATTGTTGATTTTCTCGTAAATCATGACCTGATTCGACGCCACTTTCGAGAAGCCGCGCACATCGTCGCCCGTCCAGGCATTATTCATCTCGCCATAGCTGCCGAATACCGGCGACATCAGGTCATGGTCGGACTCAATGCCCAGCACCTGAAAGCGATACGGAGCCAGCAGCACATGCACTTTCCCCGATACATGAGCCTGTGAATCAGCCAAAAAAGTCTCGATATTCCGCATAACGGGGTCCATAAACTGGCCTTCGTGGAGCATGGTGCCGTACCAGTTGGCCAACTGTTCTTTCCAATACAATTGCCATTTTCCCAGTACGTGTTTTTCGAGAGTATGGTGCGCTTTGATCAGAATCATCGGAGCCGGAGCCTCGAAGCCAACCCGACCTTTGATGCCGATGATGGTGTCGCCCACGTGAATATCGCGGCCAATACCAAACGGCCCGGCCAGTTCGGTTAGTTTACGGATGGCATCGACCGGATTCGCAAACGTCTCGTCGCCGAGCGTCGGCCCGGCAATTGCTTTGATTTCACCGTGCTGAAACGTCAGAGTAATAGTTTCCGGCTCGGTTTTCGTCACCTTCGTGGGCCAGGCCGATTCGGGCAAAAACTGATCGGAGGTGAGCGTTTCCTTACCGCCAACCGACGTACCCCACAAGCCTTTGTTGATCGAATAGGCCGCTTTGTGCCACTCCTGATCGACGCCTTTCGCTTTCAGGTATTCGATTTCGGCATCGCGCGACAGTCGCAGGTCGCGGATGGGCGTAATCACTTCGGCGTCGGGCGCGATAATCCGAAACGCCATATCGAAACGAACCTGATCGTTACCCGCGCCGGTGCTGCCGTGCGCAATGGCCGATGCACCAATTTCTCGGGCATATTCGGCGGCTGCGATGGCCTGAAAAATACGTTCGGCACTCACGGAGAGCGGATACGTATTGTTTTTCAATACATTACCGAACACCAGAAACTTAAGGCATTGCTGGTAATAATCGTCTGTTTTGGAGATGGTCACGTGAGACTTAACACCCAGCGAATAAGCTCGTTCCTCAATGGCTTTGAGTTCGGCATCCGAGAAACCGCCCGTATCGACCAACACCGAGTACACGTCCATGCCCCGGTCTTCAGACAAATATTTAACGCAGAAGGAGGTATCGAGACCTCCGCTAAAGGCAAGAACTACTTTTTGAGACATCAGCAGGATAAGACGTTGGACACGTAATTGCCCGTCGTCGGAATGGTTTTGGCGGGGCAAATATCGGGCTTCTTTACGTAAGTTGCGCTCATGAATTGTTAGTTATATGTGTTTAGCCAGTCAACGAAATGCAAAATTCCCTGTCAACATGAGCCAACAGGGAATCAGTGAGATATCAGATTAAGAGTGATCCTCAAACGTTTTTTTCAGCTAATTTATCCGAAAGGGCTCCCTTGATTGCCCGCAATTCAACTTTTAGCTTAGCAGATTTGATGGCTAACGCATCAAAAAGTTGTTCAACACGAGCGGCTTTTTCGTAACCGCGCTTCGCTAAATCTTCGATGTATACTTTCTTCTCTTCTGGCGTCATCTTTATGGGTTCAGCCGAGTCGACCTTCTAAAAAAGGTATAAACTTACAGTAAAACCAGTAAACTACCCGGCAAGACACGTACCTCAGCCCGACCCGTGGGCAGGATAATTGGCTCGCCATCAGCATGAATGAACAATGGGCCATCGGCCTCAACGGTGGCTTTTGTAACGGAGTAGCCACGCCAGAATGATGACTGATTGAGGCTTTTGTTGAACAGTTGCCAGGTAAGCATACCAGCCGCCTGAGCCGGAAACGGCCTGATTTCGCACTGTTCCAGCCGTCCGTCGGCGATGTTGGCCTGCGGAGCCATCCAGGCATTATTGCCGAACTGTCCGGCGTTGGCAAACGTCAGCGAAAACAATTCCCTCTCCTGTCCATCGAGCGTAAAACGTTGTGGCTTATACGCCCAAAAGGCCCGAAACGCCGTGCGAACGTACGTTGGCAATCCACGAATAGCCTGTTGAGCGAACGCATGGGCAACATAAGCCTCGAAACCCAGTCCAGCCGTACAGAAAAAAGGGTGCTCGTTAATTTCTCCGCTGTCAATAATTACCGGACGACCAGTTAAC
>JANPJE010000424.1:0-6036 GCA_031425355.1 Spirosoma sp.
GGCAAAACGTACCGAAGTCAACCTTAGCCAGTTCGGCGGCTCAAACCGGCTACATACAGCCCGGCACCGTCGAAGCCGGTTATTTCCTGTTTCCGATTCAGCCGGGTGCTGCCAACTCCCTGTCGGGCGGTATGGGCGACCTGCGACCCAATCACTTCCACGCGGGCTTAGACATCCGCACCGGGGGGCGCGAGGGACTGGACGTTCAGGCGGCTGCCGATGGTTACGTATCGCGGATTGCAGTCTTCACGGGTGGTTACGGCAATGTTATTTTTATTAAGCACCCCAATGGTCTGACAACGGTTTACGGCCACCTCAAAACCCTGAACGATACGCTCGGCACGTACCTCCGCGACCAGCAATATCAGAGAAAAACATTCGAGATTGATTTACGACCACAACCGGGCCAGTTTCCGGTCAGCAAAGGCGATGTGGTTGCTGCGTCGGGCAACACCGGCGGGTCGGGCGGGCCGCACCTGCACTTCGAGATTCGGGATGCCAAAGACAACCTGATTAATCCGCTGCTGTATGGATTTTCGGAAATTCGGGACGAGGTGCCGCCTTATTTTGAGCGCATTGCTCTGAAAACTATGACCGCTACGTCGCGCATAAACGGCGAATACCAGCGAATCAGCATCGCACCCACCCGCCAGTCTGACGGTACGTATATTCTTACCAAACCCATTACGGCATCGGGACTGATCGGTTTAGAGGTTCTCGGTTACGATAAAACCAGCGGGTCACCCTACCGGAACGGGATTAGCTGTCTGGAAATCAGGCTCGATGGACGCGAAGTGTTTGCTTACAATATGAACAGTTTCCCGAATGAGCAAACGCGGTTCATGAATATCCACGAAAACTACGAAGTGGAGCAAATGACCGGTCAGCGGTATCACCGGGCGTATATTTCTGACGGTAACATTCTGAATCTCTACAAATTACAAAATAACGCAGCGTATCGAGGCCGGTTGCCGCTGCTGGATGGTCAACCACACGAAGTTACGTTAACGCTCTACGACGCCTTCGACCACGTAGCCCGGCTGACATTTACTATTCTGCCTGAACCAGCAACCACAACCAACCGGCCCCGTCTGGACTCACTTCCCGTTCAGTCAGCGAGTTACACGCCTGATTCGGTCAATGCCGACTTGACCGCTACCGTCACAACTGACGAAAATGTATTGAAATTGACGGTTAAGAATATGCTGCCCGGCAATCCACCAGCGGCTAAACTAATTACCGGTCGCACCGTAACAGAGCAACCCGTTAGCTATGTTCGCAACAACCAAGCCGTTTATCTCATAGATTTGCGCCAGACATTACCCGACTCGGTTCAGTTTGGCCGGAGTGTGGTACGAACAAATTTCAAAAAACGCATCATTCCCGGTCGAAGTCAGGTGGTTACGGAAGGAAATACGCGGCTGGAGTTCAGTCCGAAAACGTTGTTTGATACGTTGCATCTGGCCATGCGACCGTTGCCGGGAGGAGGTCTGGAGATCAATCAGTCAACCATACCGATCAACGATTATCTTACGATTCAATACGTGCCAAATTACCCGATTGCCATTGATACGACGCGAACAAAAGCCTATTGGATCAGCGGTGGCCGTGAAAGTTTTCTGGGTGGAATATGGAACAAAGGCAAAATTGAGTTCAAAACCCGTACGCTGGGCCGGTTTCAGTTGATGACCGATGCCAACCCGCCGTCAGTTGAGATTTTAAGTGCGACGCCGAAAGGTATTACGGCCAAAATTCGGGATGATTTATCAGGTATTTCTGAGTTTCGGGCATTGGTCAATGGCGAGTGGGTGCTGATGCAGTACGATTACAAACGGGCGTTGCTCTGGTCGGACAAGTTGAATCCCGACGAGCCGTTTGAAACCGGGGCCGAGGTGCTTGTTCAGGTGAAAGACCGGTCGGGCAATATCGGCTCCGACAGCACAACCATCGAGGAACCCCGGCCCGTTGTTCGGCGAAAAGCCACCCCGAAACGCACAAAGAGGAGACGATAACCGAGTATTCAGTTTGTGGTTTGTCGTTAGCTGACGCGCACGTGTATGCGTCAGCCAACCGTAAACTGAAAACCGTAAACCAAAAACCCTAATGAGCCTGACCATTGGCGATCCTGCCCCCGATTTTACGAGCACCGACCAGAACGGGCGGCCTATAAAACTGTCTGACTATCGAGGCAAAAAAGTGGTTTTGTACTTTTACCCAAAAGATGATACGTCGGGATGCACAGCCCAGGCCTGTAGCCTACGTGACAATTACGCCGATTTGAGGGCGGCAGGTTACGAAGTTTTGGGGGTAAGTATTGACGATGAGAAATCGCACCAGAAGTTTATCGGCAAATACGAACTGCCGTTTTCGCTCGTATCCGACACCGATAAGCAGGTTGTGGAAGCGTATGATGTCTGGAAGGAGAAATCTATGTATGGCCGTAACTACATGGGCACGGTTCGCACCACATTTGTGATTGATGAAAACGGTATTATTACCGACATTATCAGCAAAGTAGATACCAAAGAACACGCAAAACAAATTTTAACGTAATGCGGAATCTGCCGCATTTTTTGACGACAAAAGCGGGTTCCTACCCGCGTTACTTTATGGAAATCGAACAACTCGAACACATTTCTACCGCCGTTCGGCGCGACATCCTCCGCATGGTTGCGGCTGTGAACTCGGGTCACCCCGGCGGCTCATTAGGCTGCACAGATTTCTTCGTCGCCCTTTATTTTGAGGTGATGAACCGAAAAAAAGATGACAAGGGCAACCCCATTTTCGATATGGACGGTCGCGATGAAGATCTTTTCTTCCTGTCGAACGGCCACATTTCGCCAGTCTTTTATTCCGTTCTGGCGCGGGCGGGCTACTTCCCGGTTGCCGAACTCGCTACATTCCGCAAGTTGGACAGTCGGTTGCAGGGCCACCCTACCACCGCCGAACACCTGCCGGGTATCCGTATCGCATCGGGTTCGCTGGGACAGGGTTTGTCGGTAGCCAGCGGGGCGGCTTATTCTAAAAAACTCAATGGCGACAAAAGCCATGTGTACGTACTGATGGGCGACGGTGAGCAACAGGAAGGCCAGATTTGGGAAGCGGCACAGTTCGCGCCCAACAAAAAACTCGGTAACCTGACCGCGATCATCGACCTCAACCACGCCCAGATCGACGGCACCACACAAAATGTGAACGACAACCGCGATTTGGCCGCCAAGTATCGGGCGTTCGGCTGGTTCGTTGACGAGATGGAAGGCAATGACATGGCCGAGGTTATTCGGACGCTCAGAAAGACACAGGAGAACCCCGACGTACCAACGATGATTCTGATGCATACCGAAATGGGCTTCGGCGTCGAATACATGGTGGGCAACTACAAATGGCACGGCACCGCGCCTAACGCCGAACAGCTTCAGCAAGCGCTCAACGGGTTGCCGTTGTCGGTTGGCGTATCGGACTATTAATTTCAACTTTTGTAGAGACGCAACACTTTGCCGGTCCGCTGGTGCGGTGTTACGTCTCTACAAATACCAATCAATGAAAATCAAACGCTTAGTCATCGAAAATTTCAAGTCCATTGAGCGGATCGAGCTTGTTGAGCCGAATCCGTTCACGGTCTTTGTCGGCCCCAACGGGTCGGGCAAATCGAATATTTTCGAGGCTTTGGAGTTTGTGAATTTGCGACAAAAGATAAAGAGCGAGTTAGTTATGAGTCTTTTTGGAGGCAGTAAAGATGTAGTCCGTAAACAAGCAGCAACTACTACCCCTTCTTATAGCCTTGTAACCAATGATTTCAAAGTAACGCCTAACACTTTCAGTTATGATAAAAGCGAAGGAATTAATATAACACTTTTTGAACCAGTTGATTTCTCAGATTCAACGAATTTTCCCGCATATCAACATTTCCTCAACTTTACTAGGATTTTTACTGGTAGAGAAGAACTAACGAAGCTCCCATTCACTGATGGGCAAAGGCTTTCATCATCAGCCAAAAATCTCGAAAAAGTATTAAAACGAGTGCTGTTAAATAGTACACTAAGAAACGAGATTTTTGAATGGCTTGAGTTATTCATCCCTGAATTCAAATCTATTGAGATTGACGAACGGGATCAACTTCACTGGTTTGAGGAGTTTGCTCCAGACTACTTCACTAAAGATCTAATCTCTGACGGCACGTATAACATTATTGCGTTCCTGACGGCAATTTATCAAAGTGATAGACCACAATTTTTGTGTATTGAAGAACCCGAGAATGGACTAAATCCTAAAGTTGTTAAAGAACTGGTTAATCTTTGCCGGTACGCGTGTGAAGAGTTCGGGCATTATATCTGGCTCAATACCCATTCACAAACGCTTGTTTCGCAGTTGACTCCTGATGAAATCATTTTGGTCGATAAAAAAGAGGGAGCAACGCAAACGAAGCAAATTAAAGGAATGAATCTGCACGGTTTACCGATGGATGAAGCCTGGCTTTCAAACGCTCTTGGAGGTGGGTTACCGTGGTAAAATTGGGTATCATTTGCGAAGGCGAAACCGAACAAATCATCTTTAATACGCCAGCATTCGGTCAACTATTGAAACGTTTTGATATAGACCTGATTGGCGTTGTTGAAACAGGAAGCAAAACCCAGTATTTTGAGGATCGTCTTCTGAAACACCGGGAGATTCTGATGGATAAAGGAGCCGATAGAATTATAGCGTTGGTTGATCTTGATAAAGACAAATGTATCACGCTTACGAAACAAGCGATTCCGCAGTTCGACAACCAGCTAATCGTAGTTGCCGTTAAAGAATTTGAAAATTGGTATCTGGCCGATACAACAGCGTTAAGCGAGCTTCTAAGCAAACCAGTCCATATCGACTGGCCAGAACAGGACGATGATGCAGAGAAAACTATTATACGATTACGGGGTAAAGGCTTCGGGCATAGCAAACCTCGTTTAGCCAATGCGATGATACGTCATGGTTTCACCATCGAAAACGCGGCCCGACATCCCAATTGCGCGAGTGCCAGTTATTTTCTAACCAAATTGCAAACCCTCGCTTCGGCGAATTGAATACAGATCATGAAAAAATACGAGTACACCGAGAAGAAAGACACACGCTCCGGCTTCGGCGCGGGCATAGCCGAACTGGGCAAATCGAACCCGAACGTGATCGCGCTGACCGCCGATCTGGCCGGTTCGCTTAAACTCGAAGCGTTTATTAAAGAAAATCCCGACCGCTTCATTCAGTGCGGCATTGCCGAGGCCAACATGATTGGCGTATCGGCGGGGCTAACCATTGGTGGGCACATTCCGTTCGCCACTACGTTCGCCAATTTTGCAACGGGCCGGGTCTATGACCAGATTCGTCAATCGGTTTGCTACTCGAACAAGAACGTAAAGATATGCGCGTCCCACGCGGGCCTGACGCTCGGTGAAGACGGCGCCACACACCAGATTCTGGAAGATTTGGGCATGATGAAAATGCTGCCCAACATGACCGTTATCAACCCCTGCGATTATAACCAGACCAAAGCCGCTACCCTTGCCATTGCCGACCACGTTGGACCGGTCTATCTGCGTTTCGGGCGTCCGGTGATTCCGGTATTTACTCCCGCCGATCAGAAATTTGAGATTGGTAAAGCGTGGACCGTCAACGAAGGCAAAGACGTATCAATTTTTTGCACGGGCCACCTGGTTTGGGAAGCCATCAAGGCAGGTGAGATTCTGTCTGAGCAAGGCATCGAAGCGGACATTATCAACATTCACACGATTAAACCGTTAGATGAAGAAGCCATTCTGGCATCAATCAAGAAAACGGGTTGTGCGGTATCGGCTGAGGAGCACATGATCAACGGCGGTTTGGGCGATAGCGTGGCGCAGGTGCTGGCCCGCAATTTCCCCGCTCCGCTCGAATACGTGGGCGTTCATGATACCTTCGGCGAAAGTGCTACACCCGACCAACTAATGCAGAAATACGGACTCACCGCTGACAAAATTGTTGAGCAGGTAAAAAAAGCAATAGCAAGAAAATAGGTTTGTGGTTTGT
>JANPJE010000425.1:0-8628 GCA_031425355.1 Spirosoma sp.
ATCGGAGTAGTTGTACGCGTTGCCCGATGGTCCCGTCATGTTTGCCAGATACCCGGCTGTTTTTAAAAAACCGGGCTGTTGCGAAAGCCCGAAGTCTTTACCAAACAATTTATCTAACGCGCTGATGAATAGTACGTTAAAACTCGTCCCATAACCCCAGTAGCCGTATCCTTCGGGGTAGGCTCCGTTGGGGCTGTAGTCGCCCATGGGCAGAACGATGGACTCGATAGCCCGGTTAATCAACGCATTGGACTGGTCGGGCTGGTCTTCATAAATGGCGAGTGCTCCGTACGTAATACCGGCGTTGCACACCTGATTCCAGTTGTTGGTGCTTTTGAGCCATCCGTTATGCTTCGGATTCATAGAAGGCTCAATACCTTTTTTGAGAATAGCCTCTTTTATAACAGCCCGCGACGATTCGGGTAAATCGGTATACAGCCAGTCGTAGCCGATGGACACGGCCATCGTCATTTCGGCCACATCCAGAAAATGCGACGGGTTCCAATCCGCAAAAGCCGAGAGCGCAAGCAGCTCTTTTTCAGCGCGTTTCAGGTACTTTTCCTGACGGGTCATTCGCCAGGCGTAGGCCAGATAAAACACCCGGCGCAGTCCCTCCCTGGATTTATCAAGCAGCCGTCGGCCAATCTGAATACGCTCCAGAACGGGGGCATTTACCAGCATATCGCACTCCGTCAGGATGGCCTGATGCAGTTTGTTCCAGGTTTCATCGGAACCGATGGTTCGTTTTATACCTTCCTCTTCGCCTTTCAGCAACAGAATTCTTGGGTGATCTGGCAATTTTGTTACGTTACCTAAGCGATTTGTCTGTGCCATTGCTGACAGTTGACTCAGCAACAACAGGGCCGACATTCGGAGCAATAGGCGGAAGGAGGTCATGGTTACGTAGTGAGTACGTGTTAGGTATGAGCCGCTCAAAAAATGGTCAGGAATAGTCAGATATTGTCAGCAATAGTCGGGTGAGGTTTATTTCCCGCCCGGCATCAGCACGGCCTGCATCTGATCGGCTACAAATTGGTTTCCCGCTTCGTTGAGGTGAACGCGGTCGGTGGTGAGTACGCCCCGGTCTTTATTATCCGGATTATTTTTGAGGTCATACTCCTGAAACGCTTTCCTCAGATCGACCAATGGCAGGTTCTGCCGTTTGGCGAGGTCGCGGATAAACTGGCTGTACTGATTCAAATCGCCGTCCTGCTGATTGGTCATGTCGGTTTTTTCGCCAATAGCTGCCGGGGTACAGAGCACAACGCGAATATTGGCGGCCTGTAGCTTTTTCACAACCGCTTCGTAAAACTTCACAAATTTGTCGGGGTCGGTGCCGGTACCCGACGTGGCTTTGTGCCAGACATCGTTCACGCCCACCCAAATCACCACCACATTGGGTTGTTTCGCCAGTACGTCCTCGTCCATCCGAAGAAACAGATCATAAATTTTATTTCCGCTGACACCCGCACCAACGAGTTCAAACTGATCGGCGGGGAGGGTCTTTTTAAGCCGGTCGATATAACCGCCGGGGTTGACACCAGCCTGAGTAATCGAATCGCCGAAGAAAACGACGCGGGTCGGTGTAGCCGCGCTCATGGCGAGCAGACCGGCAATCAGCAGGAGAGACAGAAGTCGGGAAAATGTAGTCATGTTCACTAAAGCAGTATGATGTTTGGCGTTACTCATTTATTGGAGCAGCCGGAGAACACATCAAATTAACATTCAGATAGATAGGTAACAGGACAACGCAATTCTGCTATTCTACTTTTTTGACTTGAGACCGTAAAAACGGTTAGTAACATGTGTGGGTATGATGTGGTTGTATAGAAAGCAGAATAGATTTGCGGAAGAGTAATACCTATGAAAAAAATAATAGTCGTAGCCGGTGGCACAGGGAATTTAGGAGAACGAATCATCAAGGCGTTGCTTGAAAAAGGAGCTGACGTTCGTGTTCCTGTTCGTAAAAGCAGTGATATTGACAAAGTGACTAAGCTGCGGAATCTTGGCGCACAGGTCTTTACGGTCGATATGTCGAGTGTGGACGATGTTGCAAACGTGTGCCGAGGTGCATCCTGTGTTATTTCGGCATTGGCGGGCCTGCGCGATGTGATTATAGATGCTCAAAAAGTGTTGCTGGATGCGGCCATAGCCGCCGGTGTTCCCCGCTTTATTCCTTCTGATTTCTCCTTGGACTTTACGAACCTTGGGGCGGGCGAAAACCGGAACTTAGACCTGAGAAGGGAATTTCACAGCTACGTCGATACGTCGTCTATTGCCGCAACAACGATTTTCAATGGTCCGTTTATGGATCTGCTTACCGGACAGATGCCGATGATTCTTTTCAAACAGAAGCGGGTTCTTTACTGGGGAAAGGCGGACCAGCGCATGGATTTCACCACAATGGACGACACGGCTACGTTCACCGCCAATGTGGCTCTTGATTCATCGTCGCCCCGCTTTTTACGAATTGCCGGTGACCAAATCAGTGCCCGGGAGCTGACAGCGGTTATGAGCGGGATAGAACACACTACGTTTCGTTTGTTACGTGCCGGAGGCCTGGGACTGCTTAATATATTGATTAAAGTTGCCCGATTTGTCGCTCCCGGAGCGGGAGAACTTTACCCGGCATGGCAGGGAATGCAATACATGCGGGACATGATGGGAGGCCGGGCGAAGCGGGACTCAAATGATAATAATCGTTATCCTGGTATGCATTGGACGACAGCAAATGCTATGCTTTTACGTCATCAGGCAGCCGGTGAATTGACCCGTTAAGTAGCTTAAAATAACAATGATGGCATTTTGCTGTGCCATTTTCGATTGACCGTAACAAACCTTAACTTATACTTAATGACACCTTCACCAGTAAGCCCGGGCCGTATGGTTTGGGCTGATGTTCTTCGCTTTGTCGCCATGTTTATGGTGATTAGTGTCCACTGTACTGACCCGTTTAATATTTCGCCCGCTGCCCGATTAAATCCCGAATACAATTTCTGGGGAACAATTTACGGATCTGTATTACGTCCCTGCGTTCCCTTATTTGTGATGCTCACCGGCATGTTATTACTCCCCGTTCAGCAGGAAATTGGTCAGTTTTATAAGAAGCGGTTAACAAGGGTCGTGTTTCCTTTTGTGATCTGGTCTGTTCTGTACGATTTGTTCCCCTGGTTCACAGGCGTTATCGGTTGCGACCCATCGATTATCACTAAATTTTTCGTTTATGCGGGCAATTCTCCTTCACAATCGTTTAGCGACAGTCTGCGTAACATTCTGATGATTCCGTTCAATTTTACGCCATTCTGTACTCACATGTGGTACATCTACACGCTGATTGGACTGTACCTTTATATGCCTATTTTTTCGGCCTGGATAAAAGAAACTACGGAAAATCAGAAGAAAATGTACCTGTATTTCTGGGGAATTACGCTCTTTTTACCGTATCTGTATGAGTCTATTTCTAAGTATATTTTTGGTGCCAGTCCGTGGAATCAGGGCTTCAATTTGTTTTACTATTTCGCCGGATTTAATGGCTATCTGTTATTAGGACATTATTTATCAAAAGGCAACAACTGGAGTTTCATCAAAACAGCGGGTATCAGTAGTGCGTTATTCGCAGTTGGCTACGCAATTACGTATATCGGCTTTGGCCGGAAAGTAGCCGATCCAAAATCAACTGAAGAACAAATCGAGTTATTTTTTCTGTACTGTACGCCAAATGTATGTTTAATGACAATTGCTGTTTTTCTGATTGTCCAGAAAGTAAAAATAGATAGCCCGTTCTGGATAAATACATTTGCGAACCTGACCAAATATGGCTTTGGCATCTACATGGTACACTACTTTTTGGTAGGTCCCAGTTGGATGCTTGTCGATAACTTACATATTCCCATACCGATACAAATACCCGTCGCAACCAGCTTAACCTTTGCGTTCGCCTGGCTATTTACCGCTCTGATTTACAAGCTATTACCGATGAATGCTAAATGGATAATGGGATGAAGTTTTTATAAAAATCAAGAAGAGTAGCGAAGTTACCATTCCACAGCTTCGCCTTATTTCTCGATCAACCTGTACAAAAAAACTATGGGTAATGGCAAATAAAACTAAACAACCCTGGATTTTAACAGGCTACGACTTGTTTTCAAAAGAAGGTCCAAAAGGGCTGAAAGTTGAAGTCATTGCACGGCTTACCGGTAAAAGTAAATCGTCTTTTTATCACCATTTCGCTGACCTTGACGTTTTCACCGAACTGCTACTTAATTATCATCTTGAGCGGGCTATTGTTATAGCAGATAAAGAAAAACTTTGCAAAAATGTAATTCCCGAGTTGTTGCAGTTACTGATAGATGTAAAGCAAGATTTACTCTTCAACAGACAATTACGAATAAACAGAAGTGTGCCAGCATTTAAGCTTTGTTTTGAAAAGTCGAATCGATACGTTAGCGAAGCAATTCTACCTATTTGGGCTGAAATGCTTGGGGTGAGTAACAATTCAACCCTGGCTCAATTGGTTTTAAATTTAAGTCTTGAGAACTTTTATCTCCAAATAACCGACGATACATTAACGTATGAGTGGCTTGTAAGCTACGTCAATGAATTAAAAATGATGGTAAAGGCATTCCAAACCCATGAAGCAAAAAATATCATTTCTGTACGGTAGCGTCTAAAATAGGCAGGGTATTGTTTTCAATTTTGCAGAAACATATAAATTGAAAACAAATGAACAAGGCAAGATCGCTTCTTTTCGTGGTCCTCGGTATAGCATTCTGGTTTAATGCCGCTATGATTATACGTTTTTTTGGGACGACCGTTTTTTCGGCAGGCAATCCGAAGTTGATTCCGTTTTTCATTCTCGCCATTCCCTTAACCTTATTATCTATATACACCACCAAATTAATCAGTAATCTACGGTTAAATGAACTTCTGAAGCCAGTAGTAATCATGACATTCACCGCCACGTTTCTGGATGCTATCGCTCTGGTTTGGTTTCGGCAATTGTACAGCCAATCGTTTGACGTAGCATTACACGGAGCCGCCTGGATACTTTGGGGAGTTGGGTTGGGCCTGGCAGTTTCCTTCTTTTTAGACAATAGGGCCAACAGGGAGAGATTGGTCAATTGATTAGGCTGACGCACCAATAATCGGATAAAACCCTTATTCATAGTGGTTTGTGAACCGGGAAGATGTGCAACAATGAATCCTTACACGAGTAATTCATCTCCCGTTCCTTCTTTTACTGAATAGCCTACCTTGTTATTCCAGCCACTTATTTAATAAATAATGAGCTTAGAAGAGGACATAGCACTCAATCAATTCGGGCAGGGAGTCCAGTCGGTTGCTCAGGTACTGGATCAATTCAGCCAGTTGAATGAGGAGCAGAAAAGAAAGCTGTTTATTCAGTTGTATTGTGAGGTATCTGCCGCTGAGTTGGTGGAGGCCGATGTTGAGCAGGCACTGGCTGATTGCTCGTTGAAGACGACGGACCCTATATACAGTTATCTAAAGCTGCATCGGTTAACGACTGGCTTAAAGGGCGTAGTCTGGATACCAGAAACGGCTAATCCACCCGAAGGTAAGCTTGATAAATCCTATCAGGTACTGCTGTATCTGTTCAAAACAGATTATCAACGGCGTTTTGCGTTGGAAAAGGAAAACCCGACGAGCTGGCGGTATTGGGATTTGTCGAATCCTGAGATCATACAGAGTATCCTGACCACCCATCGGGAATTAGTTGAGCAAGTGTATAATGTCGCCACCTTTCGCAGCGAATTTGCCTGTCTGGCCAAACGGTGGTACGAAGACCTGTATTTAAGTCAATATCAGGCCCAGGAACCCGAGCCTGAACCGCAGATTCATTCTACCTTTCAGACGTATGATGAGGTATTAAATGCCAGTGTATTTACTGATCAAATTGCCCGTTCCTTAGGGCTTGTACGGCAAGCCTTAGCCAATGCCCTGTCAATACGTTACAAACTGAATGCTGAACAGGTAAACCGATTAATTGTGGATGTCACTATGAGGCATTTGCAGGAAACCTATCACATCGATCCTACTTAGAAGGGACCATTGTGACTATTTCATACCGGGATCAGTCTCTGCTAAAGTTTATTCCGAATTCACGTTGCTGATAGTCCGCTGCACGTTTGGTCAATGAGATAATCGCACCGGCTATACCACCAGATTCAGGGCCAGCACACCAAGTAAGCCAACAACAGACACGATTGTTTCCATTACCGACCACGTTCGGATGGTTTGGCCGATGCTTAGGTTGAAATACTCTTTATATAGCCAGAACGCCGGGTCGTTGATGTGCGAGAACATCAAACTCCCCGATCCGATGGCCAGCACCATCAGTTCCGGCTTGATCGCCTGACTTTGGATTAGCGGCAGAATAATACCGACGGTTGTCAGGCCCGCCACCGTTGCTGACCCCACGCATACGCGGATGAAGGCGGCAATGCCCCAGGCCAGTACCAGCGGTGGAATATTGGCGTCGGCCAGCAGGCTGCCAATGTATTTACTCGTGCCGCTATCGCTGAAAATCTGCTTCAGCGCACCCGCTCCGGCAATAATCAACAAAATCGGGGCGATGGCTTTCACCGATTCTTCCAAATCTTTCGTCACGGCTTTCATCGACATGCCGCGCCGAAGACCCAGCGCATAAATAGCCACCAGCACCGATACCAGCATCCCGATAAAGGGTTCGGCAAGGAGCGAAGCAACGGGTTTCAGGGGCGAACCGACGGGCAGAGCAGCATTCAGAGGGCCAAAGGTTGTGAGCAGAATAACCGGTAACAGGGCAACAAAAAAACTGACGCCCGCACCCGGCAAATCGGTATCAGGTACTTCCCGAATATCGAACAGTTCACGGTTGGGGCTGGCTTTGATGTTGACGAGGGTTTTACCAAATAGTGGTCCCGCAATGACGATAGCCGGAATGGCGATGATGATGCCGTAAATGAGCGTTTGCCCGATGTTGGCGTTTAGCTGACCCGCTACCGCCGAGGGCGATGGATGCGGAGGTAAATACCCATGCGCCACCGACAGGGCGGATAACATCGGAATGGCGATTGACAGAAGCGGCAGGCGGGTCGATGCGGCAATGGTAAAAATGAGCGGTACAACAATGATAAACCCGGCATTATAGAATAGCGGAATACCCACCACGAAACCTGCCAAAGCCATTCCCCACCGGATATTTTTTATGCCAAACAGCCCAATGAGCGAATTGGTGATCCGTCGGGCGGCTCCGCTTTCGGCCACTAACCGGCCCAGCATGGCCCCAAAACCAATAATCAGCACCAGATCGCCGAGGGTTCCACCAATGCCGGTCTGAATAGATTTACCCACGGCACTCACATCCATCCCCGATGCCAGACCGATGCCGAGGGCGACAATAACGAACGAAATGAACGTATCCAATCGAACAAAAGCAACTAAAACAACGAGCGTAAGAATACCGATTAAGGTCAGGATCAGGGGCATGATGTTACGAGGGGATGGGGCGTTTAAACACAAAAAACGGAGGATAATACGGAGTTCATAGCGTGTTTTTCTGTGTACTATGTGTCACCCTCCGTTTTCTCCGTGTTTGAAAAAACATTTAGTGAAATGACAAAGCGTAACGGGCTAATTTTTCTACTTCATTCGCCAGCGGATTGGTCACATCGAACGGCACCACATGTAAGCGGGTCGTGGCGTCGTAGCCAAATACGGGCAACGCTCGACGGAAGGTTTCACTGGCCGGATAAATCAAAAAGAGATCGTCGGCTGCGTATTTTTTTCCGTACGCATAAAGCTGATACAGATCGGCCTGCTCGATACCGTAATTGCCCGTCCCGGACTCGTTATCGTTTATGGCCTTCCATTTCATATCGAGCACAAACGTCTGGTTGTTCTGGCGAATAATAACATCGGGACGGAGTTTGAATTTGGGCGTCCCGACGTGTTCATCCACCAGATGGGCCGACGATTCCTGCACCCGCACATCGTCTGTATCAGGCCAGTACGTGCGGATACCGTATGATACATAATCCTCAAAAACGCGTTCCATCGGGAACAAAAGCGATAGAGTGGATACCTGCCCTGCTTTAACCCCAAATCCACGACCCTGAAGCAGTGCTTCGGCCCAGAGCAGGGCTGGTTCGTAGCGCGTAAACAGGCGGGTCGACCTCCGGATAGCCTGCATATCGTCGGGTAACGATTCGCTAAACGGTACGTCGTCCAATGCCCAAAGCAGTTGCCTCATTCGGCGCAGGATTGCCGGGTTCATTGTTGCGTTCCTGAGAAGCGTTAAAGCCGTTTTCAGGATGCGATTGGGCGGTACGTTAACCGTCCGTACGTCATACGTAACAGCCAACCGTTCAGCGTGTTGGGCGTTTTCCCGTTGTTGCCGAACGGCCTGAAATTTGCCTTTCCAGAACCGCTCATTACGGTCGAGTGATACGTAGTCATGCTGAACTCCCTGACGAATCAATGGCTCTACCGTATCAAGGAAAGCGGTGATAAACACCTCCCACAAAGGCAACTGAATCGCGCGGGTGTGGGCTGCGGGGAGAGTTCGGAATGGGCTGTGCCGCAAACATCGGAGCATACAAAGCAACAATGACCGTGCCCGCTCCCCGT
>JANPJE010000426.1:0-4599 GCA_031425355.1 Spirosoma sp.
GCCTGCGGACGAACGCTCACCTGCCGAACTTCGTACCGATGATTCGTCTCAATCTCAACCAATTCAGCCCCGATTTTCTGCAATTCGGCCTGCAACGCAGCTACGCGGTCAGTCTCCTTAATTTTCAGGCTTTCGATACCCGTCAGTGTTAGTCTTACGCCAGTCATAGCCGCGCAAACAGCAACGGTTTGGGCGAGGTCAGGACAGGCCGTAAAGTCCCACGTAAGCGACGTATCAATCGGACGTTTGGTCAGGCGAACGCCCCGATCGGTAAACGTACTTTCCACACCGAATGCCCGCATAATGTCAACAATGGCACTATCGCCCTGCAAGGATTTGGCTTTCAGGCCCAGCAGTTCCAACTCTGTTTCCGGGTCTTCGGACAAAGCCGCCACGCTGTACCAGTAACTCGCCCCCGACCAGTCGGACTCAATGGCATACGTTTTTGGCGTGTACTCGATGGGCAGAACATTAATCCGGCTGCGGTCCCATTCGTCGAATACATGCGCCCCAAAGTAGCGCATCTGCTCAATGGTCATCTCGATGTAGGGCCGCGACCCAACCGCTCCCGTCAGGTGAAGACCCAGCCCATCGGGAAGCAGGGGTGCAATCATCAGCAGGGCCGAAATATACTGGCTGCTCACGTCGCCCCGGATTGATGCCTGATTGACACCGGAGTAATCAAACCCGTTGAGTTGCAAGGGTGGATACCCGTCATTTTTCAAATACGTAATGTCGGCACCGAGGGTTCGGAGGGCATCGACCAGAATACCGATGGGCCGTTCGCACATGCGCGGGGTGCCGGTCATGATCCTTTTCTGGCCCGTCACGGCAAAATAAGCCGTCAGAAAACGCATTGTCGTTCCCGCATCCAGCACGTCGGCGGTCGATGGTCCGTCGTTACGGTCGTCCGACTTCAGCAGGCGGATCATCGTCTGCGTGTCGCGGGCGGTCGAGAGGTTTTTCAACTCGCAACGAAAGCCGGTCAGCGCGTCGATGATGAGGGCGCGGTTGCTTTCGCTTTTCGACGAAGCCAAGGGAATAGTAGCCGTTACCGGGCCAGTTGGGGGAAGCAAACGAACAGCGTTCAAGCGATAATGGGATTGGTCCTGATTCAAAATAATACGCAAAAAAACGAAAAATCAGGTAGATTCCGGCCATCTACCGCTTGCCCCTATGGCAAGTTTTTGGACAGGATTACGTGATTAACAGCATTGGCTGTCTGAAAAAATCCTGTTAATCCTGTAATCCTGTCAAATAAATAGTCCTGTCCAAAAAAACCTGCCAGGCAGGAAATCCATTTTTCATATATGACTCAGTTTATCAATGCCACTGTTTTTACGGGCGAGGAATGGCTTACAGGCGCATCGGTTCGCGTTAGCAACGGTCGAATCGAAGGAATTTCGACTGATAATACACAGTCCGCTGATGCCACAACCATCGACCTCAACGGCGATTACCTCATTCCGGGATTAGTCGATTTACAGCTTTACGGAGGTTCAGACCTGTTTTTAAACGACCAGCCTACGCCCGAAACCGTCCGGCATATTTATGACAGCCACGCCCGAAACGGTACGACTACTTTATTGCCAACCATCCATTCGACCTCGCTGGAGATTATGCAGCAGTCGATGAAAGCCGTTGCCACCGTGCGCGACGAAAACCCGTTTGGCGTGCCGGGCATTCATGTCGAAGGACCGTACTTCAACCCGATTAAGCGGGGAGCGCACAGCACAGCCTACGTCCGGACACCCGCCGAGGGCGAATTAGAAACGCTGTTCAGCACCAACGCCGATGTTATCCGAATCCTGACACTGGCTCCGGAAATACTGACAGACAACCAGTTAGCTACGATCAACCGATTAAAACACGCGAATACGCTTCTCTCCCTCGGCCACAGCAACGCTACGTATGAACAAGCTACGGCGGCTTTCAACGAGGGCATTCCACTGGCAACGCACCTGTACAATGCCATGCGGGGTTTCGAGAGTCGTGAGCCGGGTGTTGTGGGCGCCGTGTTCGATCATCCAGCCGTCCGGGCGAGTATCATTGCCGATAGTTATCACTGCAATCCAACCACCATCCGCATCGCGTACCGGCTGCTTGGGGAGCGACTGTTTTTAATTTCGGATGCCCTGTTTGCTAACCCGCCCCGTCCCAATTTTGAACTGGGTCAGTTCGTCGTTCATTTCGAGCCAGATGGAGAGGGATCCGGGCCGGGCCGGTACGTAAACAACGAAGGAAATCTGGCGGGATCGGCCATTACGCTGATTGATTGTGTTAAAATCGCGGTCGAGCAGGCGGGTATTCCGTTGATAAATGCCCTCCGGATGGCGTCAACAATTCCGGCCCAAATTATTGGGCTGGGCGACCAGTTGGGGCGGATTCAGCCGGGTTATGTAGCGAATCTGGCACGGTTAGATAAATCACTGACGGTGAAGCAGGTATGGAGAGCATAATTAGGGCTGATAAATCGTCAGTTCGTCATCGCCAATCATCTCTCGGCTTGTCAGTTTTCCACGTACTGTAGGTGCTTTTATTCCATCATCGAGCATCATTGGGCAGCGAAATACCCGCATTTCATCCCACAAACTGGTTTCTATGAATGATTGCAACAGCGTCGCTCCTCCCTCAACCAGCACGGATTGAATCGAACGCTGATGTAAGTCATCGAGCAATTGCGGCAGAAACGGTTTGTCGGGGCTGAGTTGACTATAACTCGTCTGTCCGATGGTTTCGGTTTTGATAAAATTGTAGCCGAGCGTAGGCTGCGAATTATCGAACAAATGAAGATGATCGAGCAACCGACCCTGTTTGTCAATCACAATACGTGTCGGATTCCGGCCGGGAACCAGCCGCACATTCAGCCGGGGATTATCGTTGCGGGCGGTGTTGGTGCCGACCATAATAGCATCCTCCTCACTCCGCCAGCGGTGTACGAGCCGGTGCGACAGGTTGCCACTTATGCTGATGGCCTGCCCGTCATTCCGGCCAATAAATCCGTCCACAGTTTCGGCCCATTTCAGGATGATGTAGGGACGTTGTTGTTCAATAAGTGTAAAGAATCGGACGTTGAGTTCGCGGCCTTTTTCGGCCAGTACGCCCGTTTCTACGTCGATCCCGGCGTCCCGAAGTTTAGTAAATCCCTGTCCGGCTACCAGCGGGTTAGAGTCATCGTTACAGCATACGACCCTTTTTATCCGATTTTCGATCAGCAAATCGGCGCAGGGCGGCTGCTTACCAACGTGCGAACACGGTTCGAGTGTTACGTAGGCCGTGCTTTCAGGTAATAGATGCGTATCTTCGGGACGAACAGATAGGATGGCGTTTCGTTCGGCGTGGGCATGGCCGTATCGCTGGTGCCAGCCCTCGCCAATAATGCGTGGTTCGGCCTGACCGTCGCCTTCATACACAAGAACGCAGCCGACCATCGGGTTGGGGCTAACATGACCCCGACCAAGTGTAGCCAGTTCGAGGGCACGACGCATGAATTTTTCCATAGTTTTACACAAAATTACTCGACCCGAACCAAATGGCTACCGCCAAACCGCTATACGAACGACTCAGTAAGAACATTACGGCTTATCCATCCGAAGAAGCGCGCGAAATGGCGTTTATGCTGCTCGACCACTATTTTGGTATGCGTAAGACAGATATTTTGACCGATAAACCTCTGCCGCCAAACCGAACTGAACCCGATTGGTTCCGGATTCTGGAACGGCTGAACCGGCAGGAACCGATTCAGCACGTTATTGGCACGACGATTTTTTGCGGATTAGAGTTCGAGGTGTCGCCCGATGTGCTGATTCCCCGCCCTGAAACCGAAGATTTGGTGCGGCTCATCATGCACGACTTTGCCGACCGCACCGATAACGTACCGATTGTCGACATTGGCACAGGCAGCGGCTGCATTGCCATTACGCTGGCGCGATTTCTGCCGCAATCGGTCGTAACGGGTTGGGATGTGTCGGAGAAAGCCCTCACGCTGGCCCGCCATAACGCCGAAAATCTCAAAGCCGACGTTACTTTTTCTATTCAGGACATTCTCAACGTATCGTCTGATTTCACGCATCGGTTCGATTGTGTGGTGAGCAATCCACCGTATGTAACGCGCTCGGAAGCCGCCGATATGAACCGCAACGTACTGGATTACGAACCCGGCCTGGCCCTGTTTGTGGAAGACAACGACCCACTGGTTTTTTACAAAGCCGTCGCTGATTTTTGCGTCCGGCATCTGGCAAAAGACGGAGCTTGCTACGTTGAAATCAACGAACGCTTCGGCGACGCAACGCGGGCGGTTTTTGCCGGGAGAGGTTTCTCAAAAATTCAGGTGTATAAAGACATTCACGGCAAAGACCGGAGCATACGGGCCACTTTTTAATTTTAATTAAATGGTTTACGGTTTGTGCGGCTCCCCGCCGGGATTTACGGTGGGGAGCCGCACAAACCGTAAACTGAAAACCTCAGTCAATGCAGGCAACCTCATTTACATATCATACAAAAATTCGCGAGGTGTTCAGCGAGATGAGCCAGGTTGTGGTTGGGCAGGACCGATTGCTCAACCGACTGCTGATCGGGCTGTTTACGGGCGGACATATT
>JANPJE010000427.1:0-18141 GCA_031425355.1 Spirosoma sp.
TTTGCTTAAGCCCATCGACACGGTTGATTTGATTGCTACTGTTCGACGAGCCGAAAATACTGCCCGCATCAACCCGCAGCAGTTGGAACTCATGCGCCAATATTACCCAACTGCTCCTGGAGGTGGGTTCGCACGGAACAGTCCAGGACGTATTGCACTGCCCCATGCCAGTGGTATGGTATTTGTCGATACGAAACAGATAATTTATTGCGAAGCCGACAGCAATTACACCCGCTTTCACCTCGAAAACGGCGAAGTGTACATGGTCTCAAAAACACTTGGCGATGTGCAGGACGTGCTCGAAACCCGCGATTTCGTACGGGTTCACCGGCAGTACATGGTCAATCTGGAGCACATTCAGAAGTTGGTTAAAGGCGAAGGGACGTATCTATTATTGACGAACGGCGCAAGTATTCCCGTTGCCCGCCAGCAGAAAGACCGGCTGATGGAGCGGTTTGGATGGGTGTAGATAAATCGACTTAGTGCAGCCCCAACGCCAGTACCTGATTGCGGTGGCGATCGATGTGGAAGCGTAGGAACTCGAAACGCTGCCGGACATCGAGAGGGCCGGAAATAGGGTGCGGATGAATGAGCGTTTCCCAGTCTTCATTGGCTAAAGCATGGCTCAACTCCGCCAGCGGTTGCTGTAAACTGCTCAGTGCCGATAGCCAGAATGCCGACGGGCCACCCATGCGGGGGGCGGCAATGGCGGGTACGACTTCCTTCGGTTGCCAGGTGCGGGCAACAATCTCTTCGATATGTAATCCACTGTGAATCAGTTCGCCCTCCCAGATAGGATTGCCTGACCGCTTGGCATGAAAGGCCCGCCACATACCCCAGATACCACCGTGCTCTGCCCAATAAAGATGCTCCGTATTTTCGACCGCGCTCCACACAGCGGGCGATGGTTTCCAATGGGCCTGCTCTTCGGTGAGTTTGCCAACTTCATTGATGTACTGGATCCGGGCGGTGGCTACTTCATGCAGGAGTTGGTCGGCGTGGTTCATGGCTGTAGGTGTGACTGCGTTATTTTTAGACAAAATAAGTGGCCGAAATTCCTGTTCTACTCACTCAATACCCTACAAAACAAACTGGTCGCTGACGATGCCAGCGACCAGTTTGTATGAATCGGAACCGTTTACGAGATCATTTTCAAGCCCTCGGCGAATGCCTGCATTTGCGGCATCGTACCTAAACTCACGCGGCACCAGTACTGCCCGTCGAATTTCCACTGACGAATGCTGACACCCTGCTCCATCATCCGGCTAACGAAATCTTCGCCCTTCATCCGAATCGGGAACAGCACGAAGTTCGTGCCCGATGGCAGGTACGTATAGCCGTTGGTTTTCAGTGTTTGATACAGATATTCTCTGGATTCCAGCCCTTTTGCCAGCGAGTATTTGATGAAATCCTCGTCGGTATAGCAAGCCAGCCCAGCCCGCAGGGTTGTCATGGTTAGCCCGCCCGGACCACCGCCCCATTTGCTGATTTCCTTCAGCGTGTCGGGTTGGCCGACCAAGTAGCCTAAACGCAGACCAGCCATTCCGTAGATTTTCGAGAACGTACGGGCAACCAGTACGTCCTGCCCTTTCTTCACATTCTCGATCACTGAGAACTTCTTCGGGTCGCTGGTGTAGTGAATGTACGCTTCATCGACAAACACCGGCTTTTTGGCCGATACCCGGTCAACGAACGCCCGCAAGGCAACCGGGTCAATCGTTACGCCGGTTGGGTTGTTGGGGTTGTTAACGTACATCAGGCTGGTATTGTCGCCAACGCGTTTTTCCATTTCGGCGAGGTTGTGATCGTAATCGCCCGCCGTCAGGGGCACTTTGTCCCATTTGGCGCCGTGCAGTACAGCGGCCCGCATAAGTTGCTCATAAGTCGGGTCTGCCGAGATAATGCTGCCGCCCGGCTTTTGATTGCTGTAGTACATAGCTGCCGCTACCAGCAGCGACCCCGACCCCGGAGCCAGCAGAATCTGCTCTTCCGATACTCCTTCCTGCTCGGCAATCATCTTGCGCAGTTGCCCGCCATAGCTGAACGGATAGAGATAGCCGTCTGAAGCTGCTTCCGTAAGTGCCTTTAGTGCCTTTGGCGATGGTCCGTATGGGTTCTCATTCGCCGAGAGTCGGGCCTTTAGTACACCACCTTTCAGGGGCATAACGGGTGCTGTTTCCGGGGCATCGAGCCAGGGTTCGCAGTAGGCGTTCATCGGCAACAGCGAAGGAGCAGCTACGGCTCCCGCGCTCATTATTAAGCTGTTTTTCAGCCAATTACGACGGTTGAGATTCATGAGATTTTATGTAGGATATAGACTGTAAGATGTACGGTAATTAATTGATGCCTTGAAGCCGTGCGAATCGCGAAAAGGCCTGCCCTTTATATTCGCCCGACCAGGTCAGCAATACGCTGCTGCCCGCTTTGGGAGCCGCGATGCCGAGTTCGGTCCAGGTTTTCGAGATGGTCGCCTTTCCCATATTATCGGTCGTTAACGTACCGATGGCCGTACCTGTGCGCGTGGTTAGTTTAAGGGCCAGCGAGGACACCGGAATCGAATCAATGCCGACTTTATTATCTAAGATTCCGGCTTTGTCGAGTTCGTAAATCCGCACCGCCAGCGTGACGGGGCCGGTTACTTTCTGCGACACGACCGGCTCCTGCGTCAGTCCACCGCCATCGCCCGTTGCGTTGTCGATAATGACCAGCACAGGTGCCACTACCCGGTCCACAAAGGGGTCTACTTTTTTCTCGCAGGCGGTAAGTCCAATTACGGCCAGTACAAAGGCTATTGTAAGTTTTTTATGATGCGTCATCGTTGTTTCTGTTTTTAGATGATTGACAGGATTGGTCAACTGTTGTCAAGTCTTGACTACTTTCTGACTATTTCTTACTTCTCCGCCCACCACAGTTTCGATTTTGTGTCGTTTTTGCCGCCAATCAGTTCAACGCCCTTGTTGTAATTCGCTTCGTTCAGCGATACTTCCGAGGTTGGAAAAGGCAGTCGGGTTGGAATGATGCCGTCATTCTCGAACACCGCCCGTGGGTCTTTGGCGGGCAGCACCGGCAGACCCGTCCGTCGGTATTCGGTCCAGGCTTCAAGTCCCTGACCAAATAGCGCGATCCACTTTTGCTCCATGATTTTCTCCTTCGAGACAGCACCAATCGTTTTCAGATACGTATCGGTGATTTTCAGGCTATACTGATCGAACGAAGCGGTCATGCCTTTCTCGAAGTAGGTCTGTGCCGAACCGCTGATGTCCCCATCCTGAGCAGCTTCGGCCAGAATCAGGTTCAGTTCAGCGAAGGTCATAATCACTTCCGGCGACGTTTTCTGGATGAAATACGTACCGATGTTCGAGCTTGTGGCGAGGTACGTTGTGGCAATGGCATCGGGCAATCCGTTGGCATGACCTTCGTATTTACCGGCCTTGTTGGGCTGGGCATACACCGTAATACGTGCATCACCCAACTCGTTCAGCTTGTCGGCCAGCGTTTTGCTGACGTTCCAGTCGGTGCGGCTATCATTGATCATCACCAAATAAAACTCGTTGTTGCTCGACAGCACTTCGGTCGTTTTCAGCGTCGCATTATCGGCGTTGCTGGTAAAGACCGGATATTTCACCGGATCGCCCAGAATTTCGGCCATGATGGCTTTCGACTCGACTGGCTTTTTGGCGGCCTGCCGGTTCGCCAGCCGAAGCCGGAGCGAGTTGGCGAACTTCTTCCATTTCAGAATATCGCCGTTGTACAGAATGTCGCCCGATACGGCCGCACCCCCCACCGTCAGTTTCTCATTGGCCATTTTCAGATCGGCCAGCATTCCGGCATACACCTTGTCCATCGAGTCATACGCCGGGGTGTAAACAGGCTGGTCGGCAGTGCCTTTGAGGGCTTCCGTGTACGGAACAGGCCCGTAAAGGTCGGTGATCAGCGAGAACGTCCATGTCCGCATCACCAGCGCGATGCCTTCGTAATTGGTGTTCACGAACTTTCCACCCGTACCCGACAGCGAGATAATCCGCTGGAAATTAACGAGTCCGTCGTTGAACAGGGCTTTCCAGTTGTTGTTGTAGAAAGCCACCGACAAACCGTAGTTATCCCCTTCGTTGGAGTAAATATTACGCGTCAGGTACTGCATCCAGAGCATAGCTCCGTCGAGGTTGAGCCGCTCGAAGCGATCCCGGCCACCCCATGAGCGATCCACAACTTTTTCAATGGCATAGGGTAACAAATACTGCGGACTAAGGGCCGTGGGGTTGTTGGGGTCCACGTTCATCTTGTCGAATTCCTTCGTACAAGCCACCGCCGTCAGCACTGTGAGTATAAATAATACGATTCGTTTCATATTTATGAAGTTTGTGGTTTGTCGTTTGTAGCGGTCCGTCGCTACGGTTGCGGTTCCCTGCCGGGACTGGCGCATGGGTTGCTGCCTGAGGAACTACAAACGACAAACTCGTTTAAAATCCAAGACTCAAATTCACGCCAACGCTACGTGAGGAAGGTAACTCACCATAGGCAAAGCCTTGTGCGTTCCCACCAAACCGGTCAACTTCGGGATCGATGTGTGGATTGTTGCGGAAAAGCATAAGCAGGTTACGACCCACCACCGACAGCTTGGCCGTGCGAATAAATTTTCCGGCCAGGAGCGACGCGGGTAGTGCGTATCCCACAGTGGCTTCGCGGAGTTTGACGTATGAACCGTCGAAAATAACCGCTTCGTGATAACGCCGGGGGTTGTTGTAGCCGTAGAGCGTAGTAGCCGGTACAATCACATTGTTCGGTACGTACTGCGGTGACTCTGCCGACCCGACGTTCACAACACCTTTGCCAATGATGCCCTCTTCCCGACCAATGGCCGTTTCAGCATATTGACCGGTCCAGCGGGCAGTGCCGGTGCCTTCATCGTAGAAATCACCACCAATTTTGGCATCGATCAACGCCGATAACGTAATCCCTTTATAGCTGAAACTGTTGAGCCAGCCGCCCGTCCACTTGGGTTGAATATTGCCCAGCACCTTTGGATTGGTCGACACAACGGGCAGGCCGTTGTTATAAATCATCTGACCATCGGGTGCGTGCTCGAAACCGATGCCAAACAACGTACCGTATGGCTGACCAACGCGGGCTTCGGAATTAAGGCCCTGCCGGGTATGAAGTACGTACGTGGTCAGGCCCTCCGCCAGTTCGACAACCTTGTTGCGGTTGCGGGAGTAGTTCAGCGTAGTTTCCCAGGTGAAGCCGTTTGCGAGTTTCACAGGTGTGCCGGTCAGCACGATTTCAACGCCTTTGTTTGTTAGCTGACCTGCGTTCAGCACGCGCTGGTTATAGCCGCTGGCCTTTGAAATATCGACGGCCAGAATCTGGTTGCGCGATGTCTGATCGTAATACGTCACGTCTAAACCCACGCGGCCTTTCAGGAAACGCAGGTCAACGCCCAGTTCGATACCGGTTGTGATTTCGGGCTTGAGCGTGGAGTTGGCAATTCTGGTGTTCTCGTAAAATCCTGGTACTGAGCCATTCCACGAACCACCCGACCGGAACGTTTGCGCCAGTTGATACGGATCGGCATCATTGCCCACCTGTGCCCACGACGCCCGGATTTTGCCAAACGATAACACCCGGCTCTGGATATTAAGTAATTCGGTAATTACCGCCGATGCCGATACGGATGGATAGAAGTAAGAGCGGGCGTTGCTGGGCAGGGTCGATGACCAGTCATTACGAGCCGTGCCGCTCAGGAACAGCGAGTTACGCCAGCCAAACTCGGCTGAGGCAAACAAACTGTTCATCTCCGACTTGCGAATTTCGCTTTCAACCGCGTTCTGGCTGACGTTGGAGTTCGACAGGTTGTAGACACCATCGACCACCAGCTCACCAACGTAGGTATAGTTGCGTTTGTAGTAATTGGTCCGCTGAATGGCCCCTGCCTGCACGTTGGCCGTGAGGTCGGTAGTCAGCGTTTTGTTGAACGTCAGGATCACATCGCTGTTGGTTTCCTGCCGACGGAGTATTTCTTCGGAATAGCGGCCCGGCGTGGGATTGCCATTGCGAACACGGGCGAAATTGACCACGTTGGCGCGGGTATCCGTCCAGACATCGGTACCGCTGCGGAGCATTACGCTCAGGTAGGGCATGATCTGATAATTCAAGGCAATGTTCCCCACTAAGCGGTCTTTCTCATTGGTGGAGGGCAGCATCTCAGTCGAGTAATACGGGTTCGTGAAATACGTGTGCTGCCAGTTGGGTGGATCGCTATCCGCTGGTTTACCCGCTACCGCCCGTTGAATATGAACGGCGGAGTAGTCGCGCCAGTTGCGGATTTTGGTCCAGTCGGTTTGCCGGTGCGCCCAGATAAACTGCTGGCCCTCCTGGAAGCCCCGGTTCCCACCCGATTTTACGTACTCGGCCGATACCGATACGTTTAGTTTCGGGGTGAAATTATAGGCCGTATTGAGCTTGAAATTGTTCCGGTAGAAATCATTGAAATACATGATTCCGTCCTGCTTCAACTGACTGGCCGACATGCGGAAACTGCCTTTTTCATTACCACCCGATAAGGCAATCGTGTTGGTGAAGGTCTTGCCGGTTTGCCAGTAATCGCTCCAGTTATTGGCATTGGGCGTCAATGGAGCCACTTCTTTGCCGCTCCACCAATGCCGCACGAGCCGCCCGTCCATGGGAGCACCCCAGCTTTCATCGGTGCCTTCGGTGCCGCTCAGCGGGCCCCTGGGATACGCGCCCCGGTACTGGGAAATCTCCAGCGGATCGGTAATTGACCCGCTCCATCCGTCGTTATACCAGGTGCGATAGCCATTGCCTCCGCCATATATATTCTGGAAATCTGGCGTGATCCAGGGCCGTTCGGCCATAAAATTCGAGTTGAATTCAACACCGATTCCTTTGGTGCCCGACCCGTTTTTGGTGGTTACGATGATAACGCCGTTGGCCGCCCGTGAGCCGTAAAGAGCCGCTGCGTTTGGCCCTTTCAATACGCTGATTTCCTTAATGTTGTCGGGGTTGATTTCGGATAAACCGCCACCAAACTGTTTCTCGGATGTTTGTTGAATCGGTACGCCATCGACCACAATCAGCGGCTGGTTATTGCCCGATACCGACGAGGCTCCGCGAATCTGAATGCCGGAACCGCTGCCGGGTCCGCCGTTGCTGCTGATGCGGAGGCCCGCTATCTTGCCCGACAGGGCGTTGGCTACGTTGGTCGCCCGTGCTTCGGTGAGCTGGCTGCCTTTTATTTCCTGTACACCGTAGCCAAGCGATTTCACTTCTTTCTTGACCCCAAATGCCGTTACGACCACTTCAGAGAGTGCGCGAACATCGGCTTTCAAGGCCAGATCCAACACCGAACGATTGCCAACGTTGATTTCCTCTGTCGAGAAGCCGATTGAACTGAACGTAACGATGGTCCCGTCTCCGGGAACGCTTATCGTGAACTTGCCTTTTGAGTCGGTTGTGGTGCCAATGGAAGTGCCTTTCAGCAGTACGTTTACGCCGGGCATTGGCCCCTCTTCGGGGGAGCTAACTGTTCCGGTCAGCAGGCGTATTTGCGCCTGAGCTGACAGCCCCGCACAACAGCAAAATAGTGCCCAGATGAGTAGTCTTTTTCGCATAAGTCATTTACGTTAATACATAGCTTAGTGGTAAGAAAAAGAAGTTGGCTCAAAAAGCCAATTGCGCTGATAATGAAGCGGTTGTGTTGTGCCTAATCGCTCGAACGATGCCGAATACTGGCCGCCCGATCCGAATTCGTCCGAACAGATCAGGCACAACACAGCCGCCCTTTCAGACCTCGCGGCCTGTAGGTGAAAACAGAAAATAAATTTGGGTAAAGGGATACTTCGATTATCAAGTCTGGTTTTCGCAAACCATCACCCGACAACCCTGATTAACGATGCGGTTGAGCATTCAGCCAAAGGCAGAAGCCAACCCGAAACGCAGCGTACCGGTGGTGAACACCAGCTCTGAGTTTTGACTAACTACTCCACAAGTGCGGCCAGTGAGCAGTCAGTTACGAGAAGAATGTTTTGTTGTACTAATTTTATGTATCAAATATAGTCGTTTGCAATAAAAGCCAAACACAATTTTGCATTTTTTTTAATAAGCCTATATAAAATTTTACGTAATGGAATTTCGACAGAATATGTTGTAGGTATGAAATTAAATTTTTTCTGGTTTTAGTCCTACTTTAATGGTTACCTTATCTGCGCTGTGATACTGGATAGGAGGAAACTCTATTAGCCGAGGATTTCACACATTATTATCCATCAATCCAAAACGATTTGTCTCGAAGACGACATTTGTTTAGCCGCCATTATACTCCCCGATTTCTGGATCACTATCAACAATATGTGTGCACTATCAGCCACGTAAATTGTTGTGGTGATCGATTCGGAAGACGCGCGCACCTTAAAAGGGCATTTTTTGTTACGTTTGTACTATGGATTCTAAATCATGCGAGAAAGCAACGGGTGCTATTGCCGATAAATACCGGCTCTCTATTTTGGAGGAACTCGCTCAACGCGATAGCATGACCCCGTCGGATATTCAGGAAATGACAGGCCTTTCGCAGCCTTGTGTGTCGCATCATGTCCGGTTACTGACCGAGAGCGAGTTAGTCATTGCTACCAAAGAAGGACGGAATGTGCATCTGCGACTGAACAAGGACCGGATGAGGCAGTTATCGGCTTTCCTGGCTCAACTCAGCTAAAATTTTGCTAAAAACATTCAAACTTTTAAATGTTTGGAACTGTTTACTATCCGAAATCAACACTCAAACCGTCTCATTACGGATATTTTAACATGGCACAAAAACTTTTCTCGCCAGCTCAATTAGGCGGCTTGACGCTACAGAACCGCGTTGTGATGGCGCCCATGACCCGCTCCCGTGCCCTCAGCCAGGGAATTCCCAGCGATCTGGTTACAACGTATTACGCCCAACGCACAACGGCAGGTCTGATTATTACCGAAGGTACTTCGCCTTCGCCCAATGGCCTCGGTTACGCCCGGATTCCGGGTCTGTACAGCCCGGAGCAAATTGCAGGCTGGAAGAACGTAACAGACGCCGTTCATGAAAAAGGCGGAAAAATCTTTGCTCAGTTAATGCACACTGGCCGTATGTCGCACCCCGATAATCTGCCCGCCGGTGCTGAGTTGGTTGCTCCCTCGGCCATTGCCGCCAAGGGTGATATGTGGACCGATACGCAGGGGATGCAACCCCAGCCCACGCCCCGCGCCCTAACGACGGAGGAAGTAAAGCAAACTATTCAGGAGTATGTGCAGGCGGCTAAAAATGCCATTGAAGCCGGTTTCGACGGGATCGAATTGCACGGCGCAAACGGTTACCTGATCGAGCAGTTTCTGCACCCGGCGGCCAATCAACGGACCGACGAATATGGTGGCAGTGACGAGAACCGCAGCCGGTTTCTGTTCGAAATTGCTCAGGGGTCGGTCGATGCTATTGGTGCCGATAAAGTTGGCATTCGGTTGTCGCCGTACGGTGTTGCCGGTGATCTGTCAAATTACGAAGGCATCGAAACGCTGTATAATTACGTAGCCGAAGAGCTACAGAAAATAGGGTTGGTGTATGTGCATTTGGTCGATCATTCGGGCATGGGTGCGCCGGTTGTGCCACCATCCGTTGTAAACGGCATTCGCGAGCGATTCAAAGGAACACTGATTCTGGCCGGGAGCTACGATGCGGCCCGCGCCGAAGACGTACTGGCCAGCGGCCTCGCTGATTTAGTCGCGTTTGGCCGTCCGTTCATTGCCAACCCCGATCTGGTAGAGCGTCTGGAAACGGGTGCCGAACTGGCTCAGCCTGACCCCGCTACGTTCTATGCCCCCGGTCCAAACGGCTTCGAGCAGGGTTACATTGACTACCCGGTGCTGGAAGAAGTGAAAGCATAAATAAGGAGAAAAGGGAGGAGGGGGAGGAAAGGAGGAAGGATTACAAATTCCATCTCCTTTCCTCCCCCTCCGATACGTCGGACCGCTCCTTTTTCTCCTTTCTATTATACTAATACCGCCTTAAGAATCTGGTCCATAATCAACCGGCCATCGGTATTGCCGAGGGCGGGGTCGGCGGCCCGCTCGGGGTGGGGCATCATACCGAAAACATTTTTGCCTGCGTTAGTCACGCCCGCAATATTCTCCAGACTACCGTTCGGGTTGGCGGCTTCAGTAACAGCACCCGTTTCGTCGCAATAGCGAAACAGAACCTGACCGTTGTCATTCAATGCTTTCAACGTATCGGCATCCGCGAAATATCGCCCTTCACCGTGCGCCATCGGGATTTTGTACGCAGCCCGATCCAGACCAGCCGTCAGCAGCGCGTCGGGCGATTGGGGCGTCAGGTAAATATTTTTGCAGATGTACTGCTGATTGGCGTTTCGCAACAGTACACCGGGCACAAGCCTTGCTTCTGCCAGCACCTGAAACCCATTACAAATTCCCATCAGGTAACCGCCCCGGTTGGCGTGGGCAATCACCTCGTTCATGATGGGAGAGAAGCGGGCAACCGCACCGGTGCGGAGGTAATCGCCGTAAGAGAAACCGCCGGGCAGAATAATAAAGTCGCAACCCTGCAAATCGTGGTCTTTGTGCCAGAGCTTAACAACCTTCTGGTCCATCAGTTCCAGCGTATCAACCGCATCCTGATCGCAGTTTGAGCCGGGGAAAACAACAACGCCAAATTTCATTTACCAATGAGTGATTGAGTGAACCGGAACGCCGGACCGGAGTGATTGAGTGATTGATTTTGCGTGAGCTGTTGGCTCTTTTGCACGTTCACTCTTCTGCTCTTTGTACAAAGTTACTTTACTTCAACGGAATTACCGGTACTCGACACGGCTTTTCCCCGCTCGAAAGCCAGGTCGATTCGGCCCAGATTAATGCCCGCAAACCCAACCTGATTGATCCAGACGGGTTGGGCATCGAGGTTATTGACCACTACCGGAGCGTCTAAAAACGTATGGGTATGACCACCAATGATGAGGTCGATATTCCGGGTTTTAGCGGCCAGTACGTTGTCCGAAACGGTTGGCCCGTCGTATTTAAAGCCGAGGTGTGACAGGCAGATGACGTAATCACATTTTTTCTCCGTTCGGAGTTTAACGGCTGTATCGTTGCCCATCTCAATCGGGTCGAGGTATTTCGTTTCCCGATACGCGTCTCTTGGGATCAGCCCGTCGGGTTTAATACCCAGGCCGAAAACACCGATTTTAATTCCGTCTTTGTCGAAGATTTTATACGGCATTGTCCGGCCATCCATCACCGTATTTTTGAAATCGTAATTGGCAATCAACAGCGGGAAACTGGCTTTGCCAAACTGCGTCACCATATTGTCGATGCCCCCGTCGAAATCGTGATTGCCAATCGTTCCTGCATTATAGCCAAGCTGGTTCATCGCCAGAATTTCGGGTTCGCCTTTATAGAGATTGAAATACGGTGTTCCCTGGAAAATGTCGCCCGCATCGAACAGCAGCACATTTTTTTGCTCCTGCCTGATTTGTCGCAGCAACGTAGCGCGTCGGGCAACACCGCCTTTACCGGCATTGCGGCTCCCATCCATCGGAAACGGGTCTAACCGGCTGTGTACATCGTTGGTATGCAGAATGGTTAGCGATGTGGTTTTGGCACTGCTTGCCCACAGGTCGGGAGCGACCGAGCCGACGACGGCGGCTGTGCCGAACAGTTTGAGAAACTGGCGTCTATTCGATGCTGATACGTCCATCAGAAACAGGATTAATGGGTTGACCGGATTTGCCCTGCTGCCGGAAATAGTCGATCAGGGCATCGCGGATGAGGTAATTGATGTTTTCGCGTTTGATGGGATTTTTCAGAAAGCCCGCATTGTCGCCCCCGTCTGCTACGTAATCGCTCATAGCAACGGTGTAGGTTTCAGTTGGTTGGAGCGTGCGTCCGTTCGTAAACGTCACGGACTGCGCCTGACCATCGCGAATCTTGGTTCGCAGACCACCCACGACCAATTTCTCACCTTTGGCAAAATGATTTAGCATTTGCTGGAGCATATCGCCGGTAACGGTCAGGACAACCAATTGATTATCAAAGGGCATCACTTCAAAAATGGAGCCGGTGGTAATGTTTCCTTCGGGCAGGTTATTGCGGATACCACCGAAATTCAGATGCGAGCAGTCGATAGGTTTGCCGTAGCGCTGGGCCGATTGCTGGAGCAGCGCATCTGTCAGCAAATCATTGAGCGGACCGCCGGGCTGGCCTTTTTCGATACGTCCCGTCGAGCGCGTCAGCACCTCGTTCATCGTCTTGTCGAGACCCTGCCGGTAGGGGTCAAGAAACCGAGCAACGCTGCTGTCGGATGGGGCCGTTACCGAATCCACGCCGATGCGATTAGCCGTTCGGTTGGTGAGGTGATAACCAGGATTACAGGCCGACAGACCAGCCAGAACCAGTAACAGTAAGTGTTTTTTCATACGTAACCGCAAGTTCGGAAACTCTGCGCAATCGTGCGTTAACAAATTGTCAAGGGGGTAGTCAGGAGGTAGTCAGGAGGTAATCAGGTATTGTCAAAGATTGTCAAACATGGTCAAGGGTGGTCAAGTTTTAACCACTTCCTAACTATCACATAAGATTGCCCGGCAGCGGAATGACGGTACGTTCGGGCTGGTATTTGACCCGGCGTGCCCGGCCAAATCCACCCACGCCAATTTGCAGGTTAATCAGTCCGCCCGAAAACGATTTCGTGCCCAGAGTCGGACTATACGACACTTTTGTGCGGACAAACCAGAAACTATCCTCCGAGCGGTCGGGTTGGCGGGTATTGTCACCCAATTTTATATCGACGATCAGACCCACTGAGGGTGCGTGATCAAGCAATGAAAAACCCTGGTAACGTTCATCAGTCCGGTCGCGGGGGTGCAGATCGAGCAACCGATAGCCAACGTAAGGGATGATCCGGTTACGGGGCGAATCGCTTATAATCTGGCCCAGCCCGATCTCAAGCAGCGTCGGCCGGACAGACATGCCCGTCTCCCAGGTCTGATTGTGGTGCGAAAATCCTGACTTGAGCGTTCCGTTTGAGAGGGTTGGATGCAACAATAGCATTGTTCGGCGGAGCGCAATATCGACCCCGAAAACAAGGCCTGTGGACAGATTCAGTGTTTGGGCAAGCGGGCCGGTTGGCAGAAGAGCACCTCCGCCAGCGAAGAGACCATACCCGATTTTCGATGACTGATACGTAGTCACCAGATCGGGGGTTTCGTAGAGCCGTTGGACCACCTGCCGCTGCCACCGCTGCAGAACGGGCAAGTCATCACCACCGCCCGATTCGGCGCGAAACCGGTTTACCTCGGCACCCAGTTCGGCATTGGTCAGGTATTCAATTTGCTTGGCTTGTTGCTTAAACTTCCGGTCGGCGCGGAGAGCGATCAACTTGGCTTTCATGAGCCGGGTATGCACTTCCACCAGATCGAACAACACCTGATTATAGGCCAATGTACGCTCATTACGGGCCGTTTCCGACACCCACGACAGGTTGCGGAACATCAGACAAAAGGCGTCGATAGCGGGCTGGCTCCAGATCGACGTTGGCCGGACTTCATAGCCAATCTGGTAATAAAATTCTGATCCGCCCAGGCCAGGTTGTGTAGGGGAGTGAAAATCAGTGAGTTGCAGTCGACGGTTGGCATCCCAATGCAGCGTGTCAATCACCTGCGCCGAACCGAGCAGGGGAGACAAAAACAGCAAAAGGAGTAGTCGGTTCATAGAAGTAAGGATATTCTAAGTCGCTCAGGTGTACGCTAAAACCCAAAAGTACATCAAAAACAATCTGTCCATCGGCTTCGTGTTCGAAGCGAGGAATTTGCCAGACAAAATGCATAAAATTCGTCGTCTGTCAGGCGGTCATCCCGGCGCGTAGTGGGATTTAGCGGGAACATCATGGTCGCGTATCGTTTCCTTGTGTCAATATTAACAATTTTAGGGGAGAAAAGGTATTAAGGAGGGAAGGGAGAAAAGCAGAAAAGGGAGGAAAGGAACTGTTGCTCCCTTCCTCCCTTCCTCTCTTCTGTCTTTTCTTCCTGTCCTCCTTAGTAACGATACATTTCTGATTTGAACGGACCCGAAACCGGTACGCCGATATAGTCAGCCTGTTCCTGCTCAAGGGGTTCGAGCCGGGCACCTACGTGCGCAAGGTGCATGGCCGCTACTTTTTCGTCAAGAATTTTCGGAAGAACGTACACTTTGTTCTCGTACTTGTCGGAGTTGGCCCACAGTTCGAGTTGCGCCAGGGTCTGGTTGGCAAACGAACACGACATCACAAACGACGGGTGACCCATGGCACAACCGAGGTTTACCAAACGACCTTCGGCCAGCACGATCACTTCTTTGCCGTTGATGTCATACATGTCAACCTGTGGTTTGATCTGGCTCTTGGCATGACCGTAATTTTCGTTCAGCCACGCCATGTCAATTTCATTGTCGAAGTGACCGATGTTACAAACGATGGCTTTATCACGCATGGCCTCAAAGTGACGGCCTTTAATGATGCCTACATTGCCTGTAGCGGTCACGAAAATCTGAGCGCGGGGAACAGCTTCGTCCATCGGAATCACTTCAAAGCCATCCATAGCGGCCTGTAACGCACAGATTGGATCAATTTCCGTTACCAGAACCCGGCAACCGGCACCCCGCAGCGACTCAGCCGAGCCTTTTCCCACGTCGCCATAACCCGCTACAACGGCCACTTTACCGGCCAGCATCAGGTCGGTAGCCCGACGGATAGCATCGACAAGCGACTCGCGGCAACCGTATTTATTATCGAATTTCGACTTCGTTACCGAGTCGTTTACGTTGATAGCAGGCAGGTGCAACGTACCGTTTTTCATCCGCTCATACAGGCGGTGAACACCCGTCGTTGTTTCTTCCGACAGGCCTTTGATGTTCTGAATCAGTTCAGGGTACACATCGAAAACCATGTTGGTCAAATCGCCACCATCATCGAGAATCATGTTCAGCGGCTGCCGATCTTCGCCGAAAAACAGCGTCTGCTCGATGCACCAGTTGAACTCTTCTTCGTTCATCCCTTTCCAGGCATAAACCGGAATGCCAGCAGCAGCAATGGCCGCAGCCGCGTGATCCTGCGTCGAAAAAATATTACACGACGACCAGGTTACGTCGGCACCCAGTTCGACCAGCGTTTCAATCAGCACGGCTGTTTGAATGGTCATGTGCAGGCACCCGGCAACGCGCGCGCCTTTAAGCGGCTGCGATGGGCCAAATTCGGCACGAAGGGCCATCAGGCCCGGCATTTCGGCTTCAGCAAGTTTAATTTCCTTGCGGCCCCACTCGGCCAGCGCGATGTCTTTTACCTTATAAGGAACGTAGGTTGACGTTTGCATAATTAAGTTGTGAGAAGCGAAGTCGTATTTATAGACTTACAAAAATAGACCTTCGCGCGGTGATTTCTTAGGAAAGTGCAAAAATAAGGATCATCGGGCAAAAACACTAACCGTTTAATACTTTGTGCCGTTCGTGACGTAGTATAGTGAGTAAAATAGCTCAATAACTTCACTGCTTCACCAAAACAACAGCTTCGACTTCAATCAGTACGTCCGGATCATACAAGCCCTGAACGCCAACATACGTACTGGCGGGTGGGTTAGTGCCAGTGTAATATTGATTCCGCACCTCGCGAACAATGCCAATCTTTATGGCATCCGTGTTGACCACGTAGGTCGTCGTTTTTATTACATCGGAAAAGGTGGCGCCAACTGCCAACAAGGCTATTCTAAGGTTTTCGTACACCTGCTTCGTCTGCCCGCGAAAGTCACCTTTGTGTACGATTTCACCTTTCGCATTGGCTGAAACCTGGCCCGAAATGTAAGCTGTTTGACGGCTCATCGTAACCACAATCTGGGTATAATTTTTAGAGAAAGGCAGACCAGTTGGATTAACGTACCAGAGTTGCTGGGCAAATAGACTGTGCGCACTGAATAGCAGGGCAATTGAAAAAAGCAGTTGACGGACGTGATTCATACGAAGCAGTTTTGTGACAAAGCTATTCAACGAATCATCAATCTGCTTTCCATCCCGGCGAAAAATAAGTTAGATTTTTCTTGATACGAAAACCTTTTTTCGCTAACTATGTAAGTACTTACGTAATTGGTTACCAATATGGACTTTATGGCTGAAATGGCGGAGTTGGCAATGGCCAGTCGACTCCGGCGATTAAGTGACTTGTACTGGCAGGGTGTAACCGCTACGTATCGGCAGTCGGGTGTAGATTTCGATGTGCGATGGGCCACTATTTTCGTGCTCATTGCCCGGCAGGGACCTGTAGCCGTTATGGAAATTGCCGACCGGCTGGGCATTACGCATCCGGCTGTAATTCAGGTGATTAACGAACTTGAAAGGCATGGCCTCATTGCCTCGGCAAAATCGGAGGAGGATGGTCGCAAACGCCTGCTGACGCTGAGCGAAACGGGACAGGACATGTTGCCCCAGCTTCAGCCGGTTTGGGACGCGTTCATTGCGGTCAACCGGGAGATGCTGGCCAAACAGACGCATAATCTGTTGCAATCGCTTCGGGAAATGGAAACACAATTAGCCGAACGGTCTTTCTTCGACCGCGTTCAGGACCAACTCAATCAGAACACGACAAACCAACAATAATACCATGAATACTATCACCATCGTTCCTTACTCACCCGAATACCAACCCGATTTTGAACGGCTGAATATTGCTTGGATCAGCGAACTATTTGCCGTAGAGCCGCACGATGTGGAGCAGTTAAACGATCCCGAAACGCATATTCTGCCGAATAACGGGGCTATTTTTCTGGCTAAGCAGAACGACGAAATCGTGGGTACGGTGGCAATGGTCAACACGGGCGGTGGCACATTCGAGTTAGCCAAAATGTCCGTTACGCCCGCCGTGCAGGGACGGGGAGCCGGTCAACTGCTGGCGTTGGCGGCTATCGACTACGCCCGTCAGCAAAACGCAGCGCTGATCTGGCTCGAATCGAATCGGAAAGCAGCCGCTGCATTGCGATTGTACGAGCGCGTCGGTTTCCGCGAAGTGCCCCTGATTCCATCGCCCTATGCCCGCGCCGATATTCGGATGGAAATGGCGTTGTGAGTTTGCTTAGTTCAGATAGGGACGTAGCACGCTGGCCCACCGCTGATACCCTTCTTCGCGCATGTGCAGGCTGTCGGGTTTAAACAGAGCCGGTACAGGCTGTCCATTTTTCTGGAGCATTACGGGCCGTATATCCACGAAACGGGCGTTTCGCTGTTTCCGTAAAAACCGCTTGATGAGCCGGTTAGCAATGTCCATCTCGCCGAAATACTGCCGACGCGACGGACTGGGCTTGATCGAAATAAAGACGAATGAAACGCCGGGCAACTTCTGCCGAACGTATTGAAACAAAGCAACAAACCGGTCAAACGTTTGCTGGCCGGTTTGTTTGCCGGACGCAATGTCGTTCTCGCCCGCATAAAGCACCACCTGCTTTGGCTGGTATGGAATGATAATTCGGTCGGCGTAATGGAGCACCTGGCTTAAGTCAGAACCGCCAAAACCACGCCGGAGTACGGGTTTGTCCGGAAAATACGTCGATAGATTATCCCAGAAACGAATGGACGAACTTCCGGTAAAAACAATCGAATTTTTGGGCGGGGACGTAACACTGTCGGCTTTTTCAAACGCCCGAATCTCCGACGCAAACGGATACTCCTGCGCGGTTTGCCCAAACGATGCTGAACCGATAAGCGTGAGATTAATGGACCAGATGAGCAATAGGCGAAGCGTTCGGAAAGAAATCATTTGAGAGGGTTTCAGATAAAAGGCACGACCGACTCTAAACTCATGCCCCTCGATCCTTTGACCAGTACGTGCGTGTCGGTCATGGGGTTGTCCATCAGCCAGTTATGCAGCGAAAATTTATCGGGGAAATAATACGCTTTGGGCAACGCACCCAAGGCGAAGTGCATGTCTTTTCCGGCCAGCATAACTACGTCGAAGTTGCTTTCGGCGATGAGATTGCCTAAGGCCGCGTGTTCAGCTTCGCTTTCGGAACCGAGTTCATACATGTCGCCCAGAATCACCAGTTTACGCTTGGCGGGTGTGGCCGCAAATTGCCGGATTGC
>JANPJE010000428.1:0-7181 GCA_031425355.1 Spirosoma sp.
TAGGAGCGGCAGGAGTATCATCGTCGGTAATGGTAATGTTCTGCGTGGTAGTTGTTCCCAGCGCGATACCTGCCGACGGACTGCTAAGGGCTAATGTAGCCGTTTCGGTGCCTTCCGCATCGGTATCATTGACAACGGTGAAGGTAACCGAACCAGACGTTGTCCCATTGGGAATGGTAATGGTCGTTCCGCTCAGGTTGTAATCGCCAGCGGTAATTCCCGTTCCGGTTACCGCCAGATTCACCGTTTGATCGCCCGTGACCGCTGCCGAAGCTGTAGCGGTCACGGTTACCACTGTTGCCCCAGCTTCGGTTGCTGTAGTGGGGTTTACCGAGAGTGTAACGGTTGGCGTAACCGGCCCCTCCGTCGCAACGGTACCATTCAGTGCAAAATCACTCGCCGTACTGTTGGCTACATCGAAAATATACCAGGTTCCACCAGTGCCCGTTGCGCCGTAAGGTATAATTCTGAACGTAACTGTGCTGGCTGAAGGCAGATTTTGTAACGCTGTGATTGCACCAAGGGTAATTGGTCCTGCCTGTCCTCCCCCTGCTGTCGTAACCGGAAAGTTGATAGTTGCGATATCGACAAAACTTTCTGCGTTAATTTGATATTGGACCAGCGCATTTGTTGGGCCTGTACCTGAACGACGATAAGCCAACGGGTCAATGGACGATAGCGACAGGGCGAAACCCGCGTTGGCTTTTGCCGCGAAGGTCACGAATTTATTACCCGTAATACCATCTGCCGCTGTAGCTGCCCAGCCATTACCGCCCCAGCCTCTGGCAGCCGCTGTTCCTGTTGTTGTAACGCCGGCACCTCGTGTCAGTCCGGTTATGGTAACGTTGCTGGCTGTTGCAATTGGGGCAAGTGGGCTTGTCCCATAGGCAGTCTGTCCGTTTACGTCAAACCCGGCAATAACCTGCCCCAAACTTTGTTGGGTCAAGCCCAAAAGCGCTGTGAAAAGGAAAAGTTGAATTGTCAAACTGCCAAAATCTGGCCACGATGAGTTCACATTGCTTGGTGCTTTTAGTAGCCCCATCAACCAATGCCATTTTTGATTGGTTCGTAATTGTTTATTCATGAAATGTGAGTATAATTTGTTGCAAAACTACGATTTTACCACAAGCATGAGTAACTAACAGACTATTAATAAATTGTTACACTATTGTGTATTTACGCTTAGATACAGATGGGTGACATATATTGAATATACATATTCTCCCAATCTGTGAAAACATCCACAAAATTAGTCACATAATAGATAGAGGTGATTATCAGCTATTTAGCTTGTGACGAAGAGTTCAATTTGTACTTTACTAATACGAAAAGATATTGGCAATACAGAATGCAGTACAGTATGAAATGAATAATATTGACGTAACGTTAATTCACGTTCACGTATTCAGGACCGCAATTTGGACATTGAAAGCAACGTAATTGATAATAAAAACGGGTCATTCAAGCGAATGACCCGTTTTTGTCAGGCTAACTCGGGTTCATGTTCATGCATGACTTGTGCTTTCACCTCAACCCTCGGCGGAAGTAGTTTATACAGTACCGGCGTGACAATACGTGACAGTAACGTACTGGAAATCAGACCGCCGATGAGAACCCAGGCCAGTGGAGAGTAAAGCGGGTTGCCTTCTAATGCCAGCGGCATTAGGCCACCGATGGCCGTTAGGGAAGTTAAAACGATGGGTACAAATCGTACTTCGCCCGCTTCTTTAATGGCTTCCACCAGAGGCATACCTTCTTCGCGCAGGTGATTGGTGAAATCGACCAACAGAATCGAGTTTTTGACTTCAATACCGATCAGGGCAATTAAGCCGATTATCGCCACGAACGAGAAGGGGTTGCCTGTGAGTAGCAGGGCCGCAATGGCGCCAATGATGCCCAGCGGAATAACCGACAGCACGATGAGCGTACTTTTGATGGTGCCGAACTCCAGAATCAGAACCGCCATAAACCCGAAAATCGTGATCAGAATAATCGTGCCCAGACCACCAAACGACTGTTCGCGGCTTTCAAGTTCGCCAGCAGCCTGATAACGAAAACCAGTCGGAAATTTCATTACGTCCAATTCTTTGAGTACGTCGGTATACACGTTATCGACTAAATAACCCGTTTTTACAAAGGCCGTTACCGTTACGAAACGGTCTTTGTCGTAGTGCCGGATGAGGTTCGTTCCCGTCTCAAATTGGATGTCTGCTACTTGCCGAAGTGGCACTGCTCCGCCTGTTACCGTGTTGATATACAGGTTGTTCAATACAGATTGGTCGGTTGTGCGACCTTTGGGCAGCGTGACATTGATTGTATAGTCGTCGGTATCATTAGGAGCTTTAAACGTACCAACATTCAGTCCCGCTACGGCCAGCCGGATGGTGCGATTGATATCGGCGATGGACAGGCCAAGCAGTCCGGCCTTGTCTTTGTTGATCTTGATTCGCAGATCGGTTTTGCGGTTCGCCAGCGGGTTGTTCACGTAAATAGTGCCCGACGTTTGCTTAAGAATGGTTTCTACACGGGCGGCTACAGTGCGGAGCGTATCTAAATTCTCGCCAAATACGCGAATGGCTACGGGTGCTTCCTGTGCTGGTCCTTGCTCAAAGTCTTTTACCTCGATTTTGGCGTTTGGATAGAGCGCGAATTTCTCCCGATACGTATCAATCATGGCCCTTTTTTTGGCGGGTTCAATATCGTTCAACTGCACATAAAATTGCGAGAAGTTAGCCGACTCGTTGCGCTGAATGATGTTGTAATAAATCCGGGGATTGCCCCTGCCCACGTTCGTGGTGAAATGTTTGATGGCCGGGTCGCGTTTGAGCTGGCTTTCGACGTAACGAGCCACCCGATTGGTCTCCCCCAGACTACTGCCGTCGGGTGTTTCGATGTTGATCAAAAATTGCGGTTTCTCGGAAGCCGGAAACAACCCAAACCCAACTTTGCCCGCTAAGGAAAGCGCACCACCAAAAATGGCTAATGCGACCAATAACGTAATGGCTGGCCGGTCGAGAGCCACGTTCAGTAACCGGCTATACGACCCGCTGATGAGTTTTTTCAGCGCTCTCAGAAAAATATTGCCTTCGGGATTGTGCGCCTGTTTCAGAATACGGCTCGATAAAAATGGTACGATAGTCAGCGAAACGAGCAGCGACGCCAGTATCGTTGTCACAACCGCCATCGGCAGCGACCGGATGAAATCGCCGGAGGCTTCGGGCAGGAACAGGAGTGGCATGAAGGCCAGAATCAGCGTGACCGTACAGCCAATAACAGCCAGCGTAATCTGACTTGTCGCTTTGATGGCCGCATCTTTTTTGGAATAACCTTCGCGCAGATACCGCTCAATGTTTTCAACTACCACAATACTGTCGTCTACCAGAATGCCCAGCGCGACAATTAGTCCGACAATGCTCAACTGGTTGATGCTATATCCGAAGGCATTAAGCAGCGACAAGCCAATGGACAGCGACAGTGGAATTGAAATCATAACGACCACAGCCGCCCGGAAACCCAATGGCAGCAGGGTTAACGAGACCAACAGAATGGCAATGGCGAAATCCATCGCGAAGTGATCCAGACGCTTACCAACACTGGCGGCCTGGTCAAAATTCTTGACCAATTTAATGTGGGGCGGCAGCGTTTTTGCAAAATTCTCGATGATCGGATTGAGTTGTTTACCCACTTTATCGATGTTCTCGCCTATTTTCTGACTCGCCGTAACAAGCACCGCCCGATGACCGTCTAACCGCGTGATGTGCGTTTCGTCTTCGAGGTTGTAGTCAACATCGGCAATGTCGCGTAAGTGAATGATTTTCTGGCCGTTACTCGATACGATCGTGTTCCGGATCTCGTCTAACGACTGATAATCACCCGCCGTTTTGATATTGAATTTACGCGTACCAACCTGAATACTACCGCCCGGTATCGTAGCGTTTTCGGCTTGCAGTGCCCCTATGACCCGATTGGTTGGAATGCCTTCCTGCGCCATCTTTTCGATGTTGAGGGCTACCCGAACCACCCCCGCCGACGTACCCCAGTCCTGCACATTTTTCAAGCTCGTAATCTTTTCCAACCGTTTGGTCAGGTCGTCGGCATAATCCCGTAATTCCTTTTCCGAAGCGACCTCCGACTGCAAAGCAACCTGCACAATATTGACGTCGGACGGCGAAAATTTGATGATGTCGATTTTGAACACATCGGCTGGTAGTTCATTCCGGAGGGCACCCACTTCGCGGACGATTTCCTGATATTTTTCCTCGGGGTCTTCGCTGTATTCATACGAGATACGGAATACGGCCAGCCCGTCGTCTACGCTGGTAATTACGTGTTTGATGTTATCGAGTTCGTTAAACCGTTTCTCGCCCGGTTCCACAACCAGTTCCTCCATATCGAGGGCATCGGTGCCGGGATAAACAACGGCTATGGCAAATTCGGGAGCCGTAAATTCAGGGTCTTCGCCCCGAGGCATGTTCAGCAGGGAGTTGATGCCCAGGGCCGCTACGCCCAGGAACAGCACCAGCATAAACTGCCAGTTTTTGACGGAAAATTCGGACAGATTCATATGGCTAAAGAAAAATTTGTGTTACAGAACAAAAGCGTATATTCGATAAATGATTATGCCAATGGAGACCCTTGTAATTACCATTCGAGATGATGAAAAACGGGACCGTATCGAGCAGATTCTGCGGGATATGGAAGGCGTTGAACGTATTGAGCGTATTCGTACCCCCGACGAGGCAACTATTTTAGCGCAACCAGCCCTGTCCGAAGAATGGGATAGTCCTGAAGATCAACGCTGGGATTCGCTACTATGACCTTACATATTCCTGTTTACCAGCAAGGCGATATCGTGGTCGTTGATTTTCCCTTCACTGACGTCTCCCAGACGAAGAAGCGGCCAGCCTTAGTGCTTTCCAATCAGACTATTAACCAAACCGGCGATTATTTACTGGTTATGATTACCAGTCAGGTGAAATATGACGGGTTGTCGCTACCAATTACTTTAAGGGACTATAGTAGCCAACCACTTCCGTTAACCAGCTACGTCCGATTTTATAAAGTTTTTCTGTTGAATGAATCGCTTATTTTGCATCGGTATTCAGCCGTTACAGTCTCATTCCGGCAAACCGTTGCAGATGCCTTAGCCAAATTGATTCAGTCAGTCTAATTATTTGACAACCACCGTCGATTCTTCTGTGAGGAATGCTGACCCCGCCGTAACAATTTCCTTTGTGCCCGATAATCCGTTGGTTAGCAGAACTTTGTCATTTTCTAAGAAGCCGATCTGAACTGGTATTTTGCGAACGTGTTTTTTATCGTCGGCCAATACGTACACGAAACCGTCTTTCCCATTTCCTTCCACAATGGCTTCGACCGGCACGAGCGTGTACGAGCGGCTTTGGGCCGGAACGAGCGTTACCTTTGCAAACAGACCGGGGGCGAACTTTACCACTCCTGGACTAACTTTTACCTCTACTTCATACAATTTATTGATCGGGTCGGCAGCCTGCGCTAACTCACTGACGGTGCCGTTAAACGTCTTTCCAGGATACGCGTCGAGTACAATCGTGGCCCGGTTGCCCAGCCGAAGTCGTGCCCAGTCCTTGTCGGATACGCCCACGCGCACAATCCAATCGCTCCGGCGGTTCGAAGAAATCAGATAGACCGATGCGCCAGCCGCTGCAAATTCTCCGGCGTTGGTGACCTTGCGCGTTACGGTACCGTCTACCGTCGAGCGGATTTGCGCGTAGTTGTGGTTGAACTGTGCGATGGTCAGATTTTGCTTGGCGGCATCGGTGCCGGTTGTAGCATTCTGAAGTTGTTCCAACGTAGCGGCTGTGTCGGCATACAGGCTTTTAACCCGGCCCAGATCGCGTTCTGCTTTTTCGTTGGCAAGGTGAGCTTGGCTCACCTGCGCGTTAATTTCGGTCAGGTCGAGCGTTGCCAGAAGCTGCCCTTTACGAACTGACTGCCCTTCGTCCACAAACATTTGATTAATGATACCGCCAACTTTGAACGACAGCCGCGCTTCCTGCGCTGAAGAAACCAGTCCAGAAGCCACTACCGGTTCGGCCCGCACAACGGTACTTACAGGCGTAAGTCTGATTGGAATAACCGACCCGTCAGACCGCGATAAGTCGGAGTTTGTTTCGCGGTCCGACGGGTCGGTTGATTCAGCCGGGCTATTTTCAGCCTTGCTTCCGCACGCCCACAGCGAAACGGAAAGAAATAATAAGAGGATGAGTTGTGACAGTTTCATAGTTATGACAGGAATGAAATGAGTATGAACGTATTGGCACTGAGCAGCAGGCAGAGGGGCGAGTAAAATTTTGTGTCCAACCCGGCGAACCGGCTGTTTTTAATGCGCTTAAAAAAACCAACGTACCGAAAATCGCCGATGGCCCGCAGGAGAAAAATACCGGCCAGTAACCAAAGTCCATATTGGCTTAACCAGCCCGGCACAAGTGGATCAGCTATTGGAAAACGACCAATTTTGTAGAGATAAAACAAGCCCATTGTTCCGAAAATAACGGCAACTGAGAGCGTTAGAGCCCGGCCCGGTTGCATCACTTTTTTGTTACTAAGTTCAGGTATAGCAGCTTGTAGTCCCCCGTTGCCGCCAAGTCCCCAATAAATATGAATACCGCTGATTATCAACAGTATGCTAAAATTTATGATGCCAAGTAGCATGGTTTTGAGGAGGAGGATAGTTTGAGATGTTATTGTCCAACGGCCACGGCGCGATCTAAGGCCGCCCGTTTTACAAGTACGTCCGTGCGGGCCAGTGAGTGCTGAATCTGTGCTGTTTGCCGGTCGTTTTGGTAGCGCAGAAACTCAATCAACAACGATTGACCGTTACGGTATTTGCTTTCGATAACCCGAAATGTCTGGTCTGCGTTGAGCACACCACTCTGCGTAGCCGAAAGGCTTTCGGTGGCCGCGTCGAGGTCGTAATAGGCTTGCAACACTTGTAACTGAATCTGTCGCTGTACCTCCGCCAGCCGGATTTGCAGAACGTTGGTCTGAATTTTTGCCTGCTGAATCTTCGACCGTTTTTCATACCCCCGGAATAAATCCCATTGCAAGCCAAATTGCGCGACTACATACGCCTGATTCTTGAACGTGTAGCCAAATCCCTGAAAACCAGCGTTGGTGCCCACATACACATTCGGGATTTT